>JBJTBD010000014.1:0-48077 GCA_046091195.1 Actinomycetota bacterium | reverse complement strand
CGCACACCCGACTCAGCGAGTTCTCCGCGCGCGTCGGCCAGGGCCGCTTGGATCGCAGTTGTGCCCGTCTTGTGAACGCCGATGTGCACGAGGACTGCATCCTCGGGAAGGGAGTCCACGGGGGGAAGGGAGCCACCCATGACCACGAGCCTAGTTGTCGTCCTCGGAATCCTGCGGATCCTCGTCCGACCTAAGCGCTCGCCGTGCGGCGCGCATGCGCTCGATTCCCCCATCGACGTCGAGCGAATGAATCCGAGACTCATCATCGATGTACAGGGATCGATCGAAGTGCGCGTCGAGTTGGCGTGGGGCCTCGCTGGCAACGAGGAATGTGACGCCGCGGGAGCGGAGTTCGGCGATATGGGCGAAGCATTGCGCGCGAAACGCGGGCTCACCCACCGCGAGCACCTCGTCGATGGCGAACGCCTGCGCATTCGTTGCCATGGCCGTAGTCCAGGCCAATTTCTGTCGAACGGACGCTGGAGCTTGGCCCAGGTGCCGATCGAGCTTCGAAGCAAGTCCGGCGCTGTCTGCGATGTCCGCGACAAACTCAGCAACCTGGTCAGGCGTCATGCCCAACAGTCCACCAAGGAGGTAGATGTTGTGGCGCACGGTGAACCCACGACCCAGGGTGCGAGCGAGGTCGATCATCGGGACCCACAGGAAGCGACGTTCGACAGTTCCGGAGTCGGGCAAGACCGTTCCCGCTGCGAGTCGCAGAAGCGCCCGTCGGTGCGCAGAGCGCGCACCCAGGACGAGTACCGACTCCCCCGGGTGAACGGTGAACGACGCATCGGTGACCGCGGCGAACTCCTCCCGTCGAGTTTCTCCCGCAAGGCGACGGAGACGTTGCCTACGGCCCCCACCCTGACGCCGCTTTCTCTTGGGCAGCGCAAGGGACACATGCCGAAAATCGACGGCCGACTCGAGGTTCGGTTCGATACGGATGCGCGCCATCTCATGCCTCCTTGAGCACGCGCGGCTCGAGGCGATGGAAGACGATGACGCCGATCACCACGATCACGAGCGTGCTGGCAACGGAGACAACGAGGGCCGAAGGTGGGATGGCTTCGTCAGGCCACCAGCCAATTCGGTAGAGGCCGAACACGCCCACGAGCGGATTGATGGCCGCGACGTTCTGAAGCACCTCGGGAATTCGACCGAGGGTGTAAAGGATCGGAGTGAAGTAGAACAGAGATCGCAGGACGATGCGCACCGTGCGTCCGAGATCAGGAGTGAGCGCAACCGCCGGCGCGATGATGAGAGCGAGCCCATACATGGCGATGAACTGCATGACCATCGCGACCGGAAACAACACGATCAGCGGACCGGGGATCGACTGGGTGATAGCCATGGCGATGATCAGGATCGGAAGCGAGAGGACGAACTCGATTCCAGACGAGATGATCACGCGAAGGATCCAAATCTGCGTCGGCAGAAGGCTGAATATCAATTCACCCCGAGCCCGGCGAAACACCTTGGTGCTGGCACGCATCCCCTTCAGGAACCACCACCATGGCAGGACACCGAGCACGATGAACAGGAGATAGGGACTCAAGCCGAAGCTACGGGCGCCGAGAAGCACCGAGAACACGAACCAGAGCACCGCAGCCATGCCCAGTGGTTCGAGTAGCGTCCACAGGTACCCGAGTCGGAAGGTTGTGTACTGACGCTGCAGGTCGCGGCGCACCAGCATGCGGAGCACTTGCCGGTGCTCCCAGATGGTTCGCACGGCGATTACGATAGGGCAGTCCGATGCGAGCCCCCGCCTGACACAGGCATCCACGAGGAGCACCTCCACACGTGAGTCGCACCACGTCGTCATGGACGTCCCTGAGTCGCAAGGCTGCGCGTGCGCTCAGTAATCGACTGCGGGAGTACGGTCGAGGTGGATCAGACGGATTCACCCTCGCCAATATTCCGCGCGCCGATATCGCGCTGCATTTCTCGGATCCGCCGAGCAAGCTCTATCAGCTCCAGCAGTGGTTGCCTATCTTCGAAGCGGGTCCACGCCCCACGATCGTCGTGACGCGCACCATCGAGACATACGACGCACTGGCCGGTGCAACGTCCCTGCCAGTGCTCCTCGTACCCACCTTCGAGGATCTGATGGCGCTGTACGACACAGCCAACTTCCGCTGCGTGGTGTACGTCAACAACGGATGGAGCAACTTCCAGTCATTGGCCTACCAGGAAGCCGTGCACATTCACGTCAACCATGGTGAGAGCGATAAGATCTGCATGGTCAGCAACCAGGCCAAGGCCTACGACCGAGTCTTCGTCGCAGGTCGCGCCGCCGTTGAGCGCCACCGTGCCGCGCTCGCCTGGTTCGACGAGTCACGCCTGGTGCCGGTGGGGCGCCCTCAACTCGATCTGGAGATCACGCCCCCGGTTTTCCCGCATTACGGTCCGACGATCACCTACGCGCCCACGTGGGAGGGGGAAGACGAGGCGAACAACTACACGTCGATAGATCGATATGGAATGGCACTTATCGCGGCAGCGCTCGCCCAGCCGGGTGCACGCGTCCTCTACAAGCCCCATCCACGCATCGTCACAAGCACCACACCGGCTATCCGCCAAGCCCATGAGCGCATCACGGAGGCGATCCACCAGGCGGGTGCGCCCCATGCGTCGCTCCCCCGGGCGGACATGCTCGGCGTGATCCAGGTGACGGACCTACTCATCTCCGATGTGTCCAGCGTCTCCCTGGACCACCTCTACCTTCGACCGGAATCGCCTATCCTCCTCTGCGATCGACGCTCCGATCACAAGAGCCTCGTCGACGACACACCCGTGGCGCGGTCGGCGACGACGATCGATGCGACGACGATCGACAATGCTCGAGCCATCATCGGCTCCACTCTCGCCGAGGACAGACTGAGGGATGCGAGGACCGAGATGCGCCAGTACTACTTCGGCGATCCCAGCCCAGGTGACAGCACACACCGCTTTTGGAGCGCGATCGATCGTGCGATCGACGAACACGACGCGGCCGTACGTAACCTTCAGCGCACTCGCGTGACCGGGGAGGTCTCATGACCCTGCAAGCGGTGATCCTGGCGGCCGGAATGGGAACACGCCTGGGACGGCCGTGGCCCAAGCCCCTCACCCCGCTCTCCGACGGCCGCACGATCATGCAGCAGCAGATGGACAACCTGCATGCGGTCTTCGCGGAGGACATTCGGATTACAACGGTGGTCGGATTCAAGTTGGAGCTGATCCTCGAGGCCTTCCCCGATGTCTCCTATATCTACAACGAGGCGTACGACCAGACGAACACCAATCGCAGCCTCCTGAAGGCACTTAAGCTGTCCGGCCCTGGCGGAGTGCTGTGGATGAACGGCGACGTGGTCTTCGATCCCTCTCTGCTCACCCGATGCCGCGCGGCGATCGACTCTGACACCTCGTTCATCTGTGTCAACACGTCCGCGGTGGGTGAAGAGGAGGTGAAGTACACAATCGATGAGCATGGTCGAGTAGCGCTTCTCTCCAAGCAGGTCTCGAATGCACTTGGCGAGGCGGTGGGCATCAACTACGTGAGCGGGGTCGACAAGGGTGTGCTCATCACCCGCCTGGCCGAATGCGTGGACGGCGACTACTTCGAGCGCGGGATCGAACTCGCCATCGAGAAGGACGGAATGGCGGTCACCCCCATCGACATCTCCGATCTCTTCGTGGTCGAGGTGGACTTCGAGGAAGACCTCTCCCGAGCCAACGCACACCTCTAGCGCATGAGATTCGCGAATAAGCCTTCCCAGCGCGCCAGGATCACATCGGCGCGGTACTGCTCCATCGCGGCGCGGCCGCGAATACCCAGCTCGCGACGGAGAGCCGAATGCCACATCAACGATGCCAGTCCAGTAGCCAATTCCCCAGGTTGCACCAGAACGCCCTGACAGAGAACGCGAACTCCCGACGAGCAGTCGGTGGCGACGCAGGGAATCCCGTTGGCCTGCGCCTCCGCGAGTGCCATGGGTAAGCCTTCTGTCCGTGAAGGGAGCACACCCACACCGACCCCCTTCCAGAACGAATGGGGATCGGTGACGGTGGGAACCACGTCGACGCGCGGGAGGGTCGCCGCGCGTCTCGTGATCTCGTCACGTAGGGGCCCCTCACCGGCGATACGCAGGGACCATGCGGGGAAGTCGTGGGCGAGGGGCGCCCACGCATCAAGCAGGAGATCAGGCCCCTTCTCGGGCGAGAGGCGCCCCAAGTAGCCGACGACGTGATGCACGGGGTCGACGGCCTCGGGCCACGTACCGATTGGATTGGGCATCACCCGCACGTTGTTCAGCCCACACCTCTCGAACGCGTGGGCGTCCTCCTCGGTCAGCGCGAGGAACGCGTCGGCATCACGGTAGGACGTGAGTACGCGCGTGAGGTCTCGTCCCGACGCCGCCGCGGCAAAGGATCCGTGGTACTGGCCGACGATGATCCACCCTTCGTGTCCCGCATCGGCGAGCAACTCCATCGCCCACACCTGCGCGACGATGATCACCCCGGGCAGACCCTGCGCGAGTATCGAACGCAACTGCGCAACGGCCGATGCGCGCAGGTCCCGCCGCGTCAACCTATTCGCGTCGGTGGCCGGGGTCGGCCACACGTGGCCCATGAGTCGATGTTCGGTGTATCCGTCGGCAAGTCCGTATGCGTGGGGCGAGACATGGGGAGTCACCCCCACGAGGTCGACCTCGTGGGTTCCGGCGAACCCCTCCGCCAAAGTTCGCACCACTCTCTGGGCTCCGCCGACTTCGTCGATGTTGTTGGCGAGGATCACGACGCGCATTAGCAACCACCCAAGTGCGCGTCGATGACGTCGAAGAGCGTCTCCTGGTCACTCACCGCAGACTGCACTGCCGGCAACAGATACCGGGCGGCCCCACGATCGGGCCGATACACGATCGCATCGGGGTGGGCTGCGATGAGGAGGGGATCGTCCGTGACCACGATGCGGCTCGCGGTGATCACGCGGTCCACCGGCATCCGACGCACATCCCACGCCCAGCCACGCATGCGGAACGGGACGGCAGGCATGTGCTCGCCACCGAGGAGCAGCACGGCTCGTGCCCCGAACCGGTCGTTCCACGCGTCGAGGTCGAATGGGAACTGACGCCAGGGGTCGGGGAGATCCGACAGAGGCAGGTAGGCGATAAGAACGCGATTCGCAATGCCGGGTACGCCGGGATTCGGAGGCGGGATGGTCCTCGTGAGTAGGCGCCGCACCAACGGAGCGAACCCACGAGCCTCCCCCGTGGCCATCCAGGCCAACTCGGCACGTTCCCGACGTTCTTCGCGCACCCCGGATGCGCCGGACGCACGGGCCAAAGAGCTGAGATCGAAACTCGACGGTGCGCACTGGGTCCGCACCGGGGATGCGTTACTTCGCTGACCGTCAGCGAGCACCACGCGCAGAGTCCCCCGATCGCCTCGACTGACAATCCGACACGGCGCCAACTCGAGCCGGCCTTTCCCGCTCCACACGAGCGTGTCTCCGTCGTGACGACGTAGTTCGAGCGGCAGAAACAGGACCGCGAAACCTCGCCCGTCACACCAGGCGAGCGAGGCACTGACTCCAGCGAGGTCCCCCCACTGGTCCCGAGTTCGCACATTGACCGTCACATCCTCACCGTCGCGCTCGTAGACATCGAGCGTGTGCAGGTACCGGCGCATCTCGAAGGGCAGATCGATGAGCCTCAGCTCGGTGATGTCGAGCCAGTCACGGGAGGAGCGTCCCAGAATTTCGATCCCGGGGTCACGGTCGAAGAGCACCCGATCCCCATCGACGACGAGACGACCATCGATCACTGCACCCCACCGCTCGAAGAGCATCGCGCGACGCACTCCCTCGAGGTCTCCTCTGAGGACATTGCAGAACGATACGCGAAGCATCGTCCGCACTAGCCAGTAGTCATCCACAGGAATGCTGCGCAGATAGGAGTTGAACTCCGCCGCGATCGCCAGCGCTGACTCGTCGGCAGCCTCGAGCAGGGTCGACAAATAGAGGTAACCCTCATGCCGGAGGAACTTGACGGCCTTGGCCCACTGCCAGTCTGGGCGATCGATCAGCATGGCATCAATCAGCCGGTTGACGGCAATCCGATCCCGCGCGTTTCTGGTTTGCGCCCGCCCCTGGGTGATCGAGCCCTCCTCCGCACCCTTGTCGACGTACCACCGGTAGACAACCGTGGCGATGGCCGCAACCCGGTCCGCGGCGAGCAGGCAGGCGACCGTGAAGGGCTGGTCCTCGAAGAGCACACCCTCCGGGAATCGGATCGAATTCCCAATCAGGAAGTCACGCCGGAAGATCTTGTTGGGCACGATCGTGTCGTAGAGGAGTCGAGGATCGAACGCGGTGAACACCGTGGTCTCTTCGTGCAGGTCGGGCCGCCACCGGGTGGCCTCACCTGAGTGCACGTCGATCCGTTCTGCTGTGCCGCACACGACGTCCGCCGAGAGTTCTTCGGCGGTGTCAAGCAAGTTCGCGCATGCGTGCATCTCGAGCTCATCATCGGAGTCGCAGAACATGACCCACGGCGCACGGGCCAACGCGAGTCCCACATTGCGCGGAACGCCGCAGCCACCCGAATTGATCGGAAGCCGCTCGTAGCGGATACGCGGGTCGGCGGCCATGGCGGCTCGAATCACGCTCTCGGTGCCGTCCGTCGATGCATCGTCCACGACGATGATCTCGAGTAACCTCAAAGTCTGACCCTGGATCGATGCCAACGCTCGGCCGATCCGTGCTTCGTCCTGGTACCCGATGAGGATGACGGAGACGAGTGGCTCAGTCATCGACACCCCGAATCTCATTCACCCGTGAGAGCAGCACTTCGGCCCGATCTCGGAAACTGTGGTCACGTGCGATGCGCGCGGCCGCATCTCGCCGTTCGGTAGTTGTGGGAAGAACTCCGTCGGGCCCGAGGATTCGTCCGAGGTCGTCGGCATCCCGGTAGATCCGCACCGAACTGCCGAAGACATCCGCAAGGCCCGTGGCACCGTCGGAGACCACGGCCGCCCCCGCAGCCACCGCGTCGAATAATCGATTGGACAGGAACCCCTGCTCGGCCATGTCCCGCCAATGGTCGTTGAGTACCACGCGCGCGCTGGCGTAGGCCAGTGGTAGCTGGGCATGCGGGAGGAACTCACCCGCCCAGAGATGGTCCGGAATCAACCCCTGCCACCCCGACCCGTAGACCATCGGCTCCGCGCCCACGGCGACGGCGTCGCGCACGATCGGGCGGAACTCGCCCCGAGTGTTGCCGACGAAGAGCACGCGACCCGACCACGGCGTGCGCGGCTCCTTCGGATGGAAGGTGCGCGGATTGGTCGCCTGCAGCAGCGGTGTCACCGGGACGCGCGCGCTCCAGGATTCGGAAGCTGCGAAGACCGCGTCGAAGTCTCGCGGCTCATCGGCGTCGACGAGTTCCGGGTGTGAGATGACCCAGAGCAGCCAGGTCGCGTTCCCGCGCCGTGGGTGCACTCTGCGGAGCCCGCGCAGCACGAGGACCACGTCGTCGGTCTCGCGCGCCGCGGCTCCAGCACCCGCACGGGAGACGACGCTCACGTCCTGATTGAGTTCCCGGAGCGCTTCGGCGAGATCCTCGGCGAAATAGGTGTCCCCCCACGCGCGACCCGGCTCACCCTTCGGCGCAGACGTCACGATGGACCAGGTCCATCGCGGCTTTCGCCGCCACCACCGGGGCACGGCGTCAGCCTGCCACGCCACCACGCAGGAACCCGATGCCCCATGCACCGTGCATGGTGGCGAACACACCCGGGAGGCGAATCAGGGTTCGCCAGTCATGGGTACCGGACGTCACACTCGCGATGACGGTGCCGAGGGCGTACACCGCAATCGGAGCGAGTCCAGCTGCAACGAGTGCGCCTCGTCCCGTTGCGGCCCCCGTGATCGCGACGACACCCCCGATCCCGATCGCCGCGACCGTCACCGGCGCCGCCAGGTAACGCACCGACACGGTTTCCGGATGACGCCGCACTACCTCCCGACGCCAACGTCCATAATCGAAGTACTGACGTGCAAGTGCTCGCAGGGTGGAACGCGGTCGATACGCCACGGCAAGTTCCGGGGTGAACCAGACAACGCCCCCCGTCTCCCGGATCCGCAGATTCATCTCCCAGTCCTGGGCGCGCACCATCGACTCGTCGTATCCACCGACACGTGCCAGCGCACTGCGCCGGAAGCACCCGAGGTAGACAGTGAGCGCGGGTCCCTCCTCGCCCCCGACGTGGAAGGACGCATCCCCCACCCCGAATCGAGAGCGCATGGCTGTTGCCACCGCACGCTCGGTGTCCGTCTCGCCTTCCGCAGCCATGATCCCGCCGACGTTGTCCGCACCGGTGCGCACCAGAGTCTCGGTCCCGATCCGCACGTATTCGCGCGGGACAATCGCATGTCCATCCACCCGCATCACCACATCGGAGTCCACGGCTGCAATGGCCCGGTTCAGTCCAGCCGGGGTGCGCCCGGTCGGGTTGTCCACGACGTGCACTCGCTCGTCTTCGCGCGCCAACTCATCGGCGACCTCGCGTGTGCGATCACGTGAGGGTCCCACCGCGAGCACCACGTCGATTCGCCCCGAGTAGTCCTGATCGAGGGCGCGAGCGACCGAGCTGCGGAGGTGGCGCTCCTCATTGACCACCGGCATCACGACTACGACGGTAGGCGTATCACGCATGGGTTGCCGCCGTGCCCAGCGCGTGATGTCGCAGTAACCCTGGGAACTGCGCCGCGGTCTTGGTGAGGAAGTGTTCATCGCGCACCTGCGCGGTGTTGCCGTGCGTATGCCGCACGTACACGTAGCCGAGCCCATGGGTGCGATACACCAGTCCACCGGATGCGAGCACCTGATCGAGGAGCGCGCGGTCGACCGATCTCGGCACCGGACGCCACCCACCCACCTGTGCAAGATCACCGCGCGAGATCAACAGGGTCCCGCCCGCGACGAAGTCGGCGTACTTCTCGGCGCGGTAGGTGGGTCGAAACACCGTCGTGTCCTGCGCCGCCAGGTAAATGAAGTCCAGGGCCTTACCAACCACCTGCGCGCCTGAGTACATGCGCGCAAGTACCAGGTCCCAGATGTGCTCCTCGCCGTAGAAGTCATCGTGATCCATCTTTGCGATCAGTGCGCCGTCCGCCCGTGCCGAGCCGACCGCGAGGGCCTCCCCCAGGGTGACCTCACCCGGTACGTCGACCATCACCCACTCGCCCGTCCATCCATCAAGGTGCTCGGCAATCTCCAACCCGGGCACCCCGTGGTTCACGAGCACAAGGTGTAGGTGCGGATATGTCTGTCGACGCACCATGGCCATGGCCTGGGCGATGTGATCGGGGCGATGGATGGACATCACGATGCTGACAGAGGGCCAGCCGCCGATGACCGGTGAGTTGTCACGGAGTGACTCCCTGCGGGCGGTGACGGAGGCGACCTGCCAGTCGAGGAGGTCCTCCCCTGGTTGCCCATCGACCAGCACCCCGCACGCGGCGACCTGTGCGCGCTGACGAGCGGTGAGACCCTCCGGCGCGATGATCACGGAGACGTCACGCAAGTTACGGACATCGCTCCATGTCAGGTCGCCGGTGAAACCCAGCCCCGCAGCATCGACTGAGCGACCCATGACATCCGAGCGCCGCCCCACCGGACGGTGCACCATGGGGTCAACCGCCGCAGTGACATCGACGCGTGAGACGTGCTCGACGTGCATGGCACTCGAACCAACAACGAGCCAATCGGCCCGGCGCACATGCGCATCGCGCTCATCCGTGCTGACATCGCGCAGGTTCTCCGCAAGCAGGCCACCCGTGTCCGCACCGGGCTCCCACGTGAGTGCCGGGGTCCCCGTCACCGCGGGTGCCAGGACTCGAAGCACCGCGCTGAGCGCCACGCCCGCGTCACGAGGCTCGAGGAAACCAAGTCGCACGTGTGCGCCCCGGCCGTCCGAGGCGTACTCGAGCTCACGCACACCCGCGATCGTCGGCGCGCCCCACCATCCGGATATGGGTGCCTTCCACGTCTCGATGCGCAAATCGACCCCGCTGATCCGGTCCGCCCCCACGGAGGCGGTCACCAGGCGTCGAAGCGCTCCGATGTCATCTACGCGCACCTGCCAGGTGTCGCGACGGGCCCGAACACGGGCCCCGGTGACGCTGGACACGGTCAGCACTGTAGGGGCGAAGCGTCCGGCTACCCTGACGGCATGGCGCACCGTCTCTCCATCATCGGCACCGGCTACCTGGGTGCAACCCATGCGGCGTGCATGGCTGAGTTGGGCTTCGAGGTCATCGGCGTCGACGTCGATCCCGCCAAGGTGGAGATGTTGTCCACCGGTCGAGTGCCGTTTTTTGAGCCCGATCTCGAGGAGGTCCTGGCGCGCAATATCGCCTCTGGTCGCCTCACCTTCACTACGTCCTTCGTCGACGCCGGTGAGTTCGCCGACGTCCACTTCATCTGCGTCGGCACACCCCAGCAGGCAGGTGCGAACGCCGCAGACATGACCCAGGTATTCGGTGCAGTCGATGCCCTCGCCTCGCATCTGGGACCTGATGACCTGGTGGTGGGCAAGTCCACCGTTCCCGTGGGAACGGCCGACGCGATCGCCGCTCGGATCACCACCGAAGTCGCCTGGAACCCGGAATTCCTCCGCGAGGGTTTCGCCGTCTCCGACACGCTCTCCCCCGACCGACTCGTGATCGGTGTGCGCAGCGAGCGCGCCGAGA
Organism: Actinomycetota bacterium; assembly: GCA_046091195.1. Taxonomy (GTDB): domain Bacteria; phylum Actinomycetota; class Actinomycetes; order S36-B12; family S36-B12; genus VGCC01. The sequence goes on along the minus strand of JBJTBD010000014.1, from coordinate 37,339 downwards.
CGATTCTGCGCGAGGTTTACGCACCGATCACCGCAACCGGTGTCCCGCTGCTGGTCACGGACTTCCCCACGGCCGAGTTAGTCAAGGTCGCAGCCAACTCCTTCCTCGCGACGAAGATCTCCTTCATCAATGCGATGGCCGAAGTGTGCGAGGCCGCCAGCGCCGACGTCGTGAAGCTTGCCGAGGCGATCGGTTATGACCCTCGCATCGGGAATCGGTTCCTCGCGGCAGGGCTGGGCTTCGGAGGTGGGTGCCTTCCCAAGGACATCCGCGCCTTCATGGCCCGCGCGGGTGAACTCGGCGCCGAGGAGGCGTTGACTTTCCTCCGCGAGGTGGATCAGATAAATCTTCGCCGTCGCAGTCACACCGTGGATCTGGCGCGCAAGATGCTCGGTGGCGCTCTGCGCGGGAAGACAATCTGCATGCTCGGAGCCTCGTTCAAACCCGAGAGTGACGACGTTCGGGACTCGCCCGCCCTGGATGTCGCAGTCGCCCTCGCGAACGCGGGTGCCACCGTCGTGGTCACCGACCCGAAGGGCCTGGCGAATGCGGAACGGGTCTATCCAACGCTGACTTACGTCGACGACATCGTCAAGGCGGTGACGGACACGGATCTGGTGATCCTCGGCACCGAATGGCGAGAGTTCCGCGAACTCGATCCCCTCGCACTTGCCGAGGTCACGGCTACACCCCGGATCATCGACGGGCGCAATGCCCTGGACCCCGATGCGTGGCGCGCTGCGGGCTGGACGTACCGGGGACTCGGGCGCCCCGTCCGGTGACATTCCTCCCACCGGAGGACCAGGTAGTCCGGGACATCCTCACGAAAAGCAGGCTGTGGTTCGTGGTCGGTCTGGGAAACTCGCCCCACCGCGCGGCCTATCGCGTGGCGCGCTTCTTGCAGTCCATCGGCAAGACGGTGGTGCCCATCCATCCGCGAGCGGAGGTCGTGCACGGCGCTCAGGGGTATCGATCCATCGCCGATGCGGTCACCGTGCACGGGAAGCCCGACGTCGTCGATGTCTTCGTGCGCAGCGACCGCGCCGGTGAATTCGCCGACCAGGCGATCGCGGCGGGGGCGCCTGTCGTGTGGTTTCAACTCGACGTGATCGATGACGCCGCCGCGGAGCGCGTCGTGGACGCCGGCCATGTGATGGTGATGGATCGGTGCCCGGCCATCGAGTATCCGCGGCTCAGCGCTTAATGCGCTCCCCCTTGGCGCGCGCCTGCTGATTCATGTCGGACTGGTACGTCTCCATGGCATCCAGAAGATCCGGCGAGCCGAGCCCGAGCATTCGCACCGCGAGCAGCCCAGCATTGCGGGAGTTGCCGATGCCCACCGTCGCCACGGGCACACCGACGGGCATCTGCACGATCGACAACAACGCGTCCATCCCGTCGAGACTGCCCACGGGGACGGGCACACCGATCACCGGCAGCGACGTCACGGACGCCAGCATTCCCGGGAGATGTGCCGCCCCACCTGCGCCGGCGATGATGATTCGGATTCCATCGGCTCGTGCCGCGGACCCGAACTCGACCATCTCGTGCGGCATCCGATGCGCGGACACGACGTCAACCCGGTGCGGAACCCCGAACTCGTCCAGAACCTGGGACGCACCCTCCATGGTGGGCCAATCGGAATCACTTCCCATGCAGACCGCCACCAGCGCAAGGTCACTCATCGATGACCCCCATGAAGTAGTCGGCGGCGTGTCGCGCGCGGTCGAGGAGTGCAGGAAGGTCCGTTCCCACTGCCGTCACGTGGCCGACTTTACGTCCCGGCCGCACCTCCTTGCCGTACAGATGCACGTGCAGCCTGGGGTCCCGGGCCATCACGTGACGGAAGGCCGAGTAGAGGTTCGGTACATCCCCGCCGAGGATGTTCACCATCACCGAGTAGGGCGCGATTGCAGTCGGCGCACCCAGCGGGAGATCGAGCACGGCGCGTAGGTGGTTCTCGAACTGGCTGGTCACGGCACCCTCGATCGACCAATGCCCGGAGTTATGGGGCCGCATGGCGAGCTCGTTGACGAGAATCTCGGATCCGGTGTCGAACATCTCGACCGCGAGCATCCCGGTGACGCCCAGGCACGCAGCGATATCGAGGGCGAGGCGCTGCGCCTCGACCGCCCGGTCGTCGGCAAGGTCGCCAGCCGGAGCGATCACCTCGGCGCAGATCCCATTGATCTGCGTGGTCTGGACAACCGGGTAGGCCACGGATTGACCCGAAGGTGAGCGTGCGACCTGCGCAGCGAGTTCCCGGACGAACGACACACACTCCTCGACCAGCCACTCCGCGCCGAGAGGCAGGGGCACGGACATTGCGGCCGCAAGATCAGCCGCCGATTCGATCCGCCAGACGCCGCGCCCGTCGTAACCGCCGCGTGAGGTCTTCAGGATGATCGGGTAGCCGACGTCATGAGCAAAGTCGATCGCATCCTGGACACCCGTGACCACATCCCACCGGGGTGCCGGGAAACCGGAGAGCGCTCGACGCATGTGTGCCTTGTCCTGGGCATGAAAGAGGGCGGACGGTCCAGGTCTCACCGCGACGCCGAGGGCCTCCACCTGCTCCAGGATCGCCGGCGGAACGTGTTCGTGATCGTAGGTGAGCACATCGCACCCGCGAGCGAACTCGATCACATCGGACGGATCGTCGTGGCGACCGAATCGGGTGTCAGCCACCACCTGCGCGGCAGACTCGTCGGGCGACGCCGCGAGGACTCGGAAGTCGATACCGAGCGCAGCTGCCGGGGCAGCGGACATCCGGGCGAGTTGACCGCCGCCCACCATGCCGACCCGAGGGGCGCCGATATCCCGGGTCACACACGGAATCTAGCGACTCCGAGCTACTCGTTTCCGCGCCGACGCTTCTCGTCCGCCTCGATGTACTCGTAGATGCTTCGCTGAATCTGCTCCACATCGGGGACGTCGGTCACGGTGAGACCGTCGTTCTCCCCTGCAGACTGAATCAGCAATGCCCCGTAGTTCAGGACCCGACCCATCGGTGGCACTTCGAAGGAGACGTTATTCACCTTGGACAACGGAATGTCTTTACCGCGACGGGAGATGATCCCGGAGCGAACGATGATCCGGCGATCAGTGAACACGTAGTCGGTGGTGATCCAGCGCAGGAAGGGGAGGAGTGCCCAGAGGATGATGATGAAGAGACCGCCGGCGATGAACAGCCACCGGAGCCACTCCCATCCGGGCAGGTTGGAGGCGAACCATGACAACAGCACGACGAGGCCGATCACCGTGGCCAGGAAGACGATCCCTGGAACGAACAGCGCACGCCAGTGCGGTCGGGTTTCGAACTTGATCACTTCGCCGGGGGCGAGGAGCTTGGCCGGGTATCCCATGGCGTGATCGTCGCATGGATGACATCCCCCGCGCTCACAGACACGGGAGTTCCCCGGTCCTGGACGATCAGGTGTCCCCGGTCGTCGATGTCGGAAGCGATGCCCGTCAGGGTCCCACCCACCGGAAGGTGCACGGTGACCTCCCGCCCGAGGGTGACGCAGGCCTCGCGGAAGCCCATGACAAGGTCGCTGCCGCCCTCCCGCCATACAGGCAGGAGTCCCTCGAGCAGAACAAGTACGTGCGCGAGTAATTCCGCCCGGTCGGTTCGTCCGCCCTCGACCAGCACGGAGGTTGCCTCCGGTGTCGGAAGTTGTCCGGCGGGCCAGTCGACATTGATGCCGATGCCGACGACGGCGACCGGGCCGACCACCTCCGTCAGCAGGCCCCCGAGTTTGCGCGTGCCGACCACCAGGTCGTTGGGCCACTTGATCCGAGCCGGAACATCGCACGCTGCGACGAGGGCACGTTGGGCAGCCAATGCGGCAGCCATGGTGAGCAGCGGCCACCGCTCTGAAGGCACTTCCGCAAGCGCGACCCGCACGGACATCCACACGCCTGCACCGGCGTTGCTGGTCCACGTGCGGTCCATGCGACCGCGTCCGGCCGTCTGCTCGTCGGCTACGACACACACACCGTCCGAGTCACCCGGAAGATGCGCCAGCACGGCGTTGGTGGACTCAACGCTGTCCAGGACGACCGGCTCCGGCCACGACCCGCCCAGCGCTCGCATGCGCGCAACGACAAGAGAGGGGTCGAGAGCACTCACGTGGCTAAGGTACGCAGTCAGGGAGGCCGCATGAGCGCCGCAACGGATGAGTCCCACGGTTTGGACCCACGCACCAGCGCGGGCAAAGCCGAGATCCTGAAATCCCGACGCGCGGAGGCCGCGGCCCTGCGGTCGGAGGCGGTGGACAAGCAGCACGCCAAAGGCAAGATGACCGCCCTCGAACGCATCGAGGCACTGCTCGATCCGGGGAGCTTCCAGCCCATCGACGGCCTCGTGCGGCATCGCTCCCACAACTTCGGTCTTGAGAACAACCGCCCCTTCGGTGACGGCGTCATCACCGGCTACGGCACGATCGACGGTCGCCAGGTCTGCATCTTCGCGCAGGACTTCACCGTTTTCGGTGGATCACTCGGCGAGGTCTTCGGCGAGAAGATCACCAAGATCATGGATCTCGCGATGAAGACCGGCTGCCCCATGATCGGCCTCAACGACTCTGGCGGCGCACGTATCCAAGAGGGGGTCGTATCACTCGCTCTCTACGGAGAGATCTTCAAGCGCAATGTGCACGCCTCAGGAGTCATCCCGCAGATCTCGGTGATCATGGGTCCCTGCGCGGGCGGTGCGGTCTACTCACCCGCGATCACGGACTTCACCGTCATGGTGGATCAGACCTCGCACATGTTCATTACGGGACCCGACGTCATCAAGGCGGTGACCGGCGAAGACGTTGCCTTCGAGGACCTCGGCGGCGCGCGCACCCACAACACCAAGTCAGGCGTCTCGCACTATATGGCTGACGATGAGAACGACGCCCTGGACTACGTCCGCGCCCTGCTGTCCTTTCTGCCGAGCAACAACCTGTCCGACCCACCGGTGTTCCCGACCGAGGTGCCGATGGAGTTCACGGAGGAGGACTACAGCCTCGACCGGATCATCCCGGACTCCCCCCACCAGCCCTACGACATGCATCGCATCATCGAGGCGGTCCTCGACGACGACGAGTTCCTCGAGACCCAGCCGCTCTTCGCGCCGAACATGATCACGGGGTTTGGCCGGATCGAGGGACACGCGATCGGGGTGGTGGCGAACCAGCCGATGCACCTCGCAGGCACCCTGGACATTGATGCTTCGGAGAAGGCTGCGCGCTTCGTGCGCACCTGCGATGCATTCAACGTCCCCGTGCTCACCTTCGTCGACGTCCCCGGGTTCCTCCCTGGGACCGATCAGGAGTGGGAGGGGATCATCCGGCGTGGCGCCAAGTTGATCTACGCCTACTCGGAGGCGACCGTTCCACTGCTCACCGTGGTCACACGGAAGGCGTACGGCGGTGCCTACCTGGTGATGGGTTCGAAGAACCTCGGCGCCGATATCAACCTTGCCTGGCCCACGGCGGAGATCGCGGTGGTCGGCGCGCAGGCCGCGGTCAACATCCTGTACCGCAAGGAGCTTGCCGCGGCCACCGATCCCGAGGCAGAGCGCGCCCGCTTCATCGACGAGTACCAGCAGGCCCTGGCCAACCCCTACATGGCAGCAGAGCGCGGCTACATGGATCGCGTGATCCTTCCGCATGAGACCCGACTGCAGCTCACACGCGCGTTGCGTGCGGTGCGCAACAAGCGCGCGAGCCTTCCGCCGAAGAAGCACGGGAACATCCCCCTGTGAGTGATGCGCCTGTGCTCCGTGTCATTTCCGGAGAGGCAACCGAAGAGGACGTCGCCGCGATCCTGGCCGCCTTCGCGCAGATTCCCGCGGAGGAAACAACAGCCGATGCATGGACCGCTCGCTCACCCGGGTTGCGCACGCCCCTCGAACACGGACCCCTCGCCTGGCATATGTCACTGCGGTGAGGATGCGTCTCGTCCTCGCCTCCCAATCACCGGCCCGCCTCACTGTCCTCCGCAATGCAGGAGTCATTCCGATCGTGCAGGTGAGCTACGTCGATGAAGACGCTCTCACGCGCGAGAACCCGGAGGCCACTCCCGCGGAGATCTGTCTCCTGCTCGCCCGGGCGAAAGCGGAGGCGGTGGCGCCCCAGTTCGTCGGACAGGACGTCATGGTGCTCGGGTGCGACTCGGTGTTCGACGTCGATGGGATCGCGTATGGCAAGCCGGGAAGCGCGGAACAAGCCAAGGCCCGCTGGAACGTGATGATGGGGCGCTCCGGGATCCTGCGCACGGGTCATTGGCTCATCGACCCCAAGTCCGGCCGCGCCAAGGGGGACGTCGCCAATACGACGGTCCACATGGGGACCATCTCGGACGCCGAGATGGATGCCTACCTCGAGACCGGAGAGCCCTTCCAGGTCGCAGGGGGGTTCACCCTCGATGCACTCGGCGGAGCTTTCGTCGACGGCGTGGAAGGTGACCCGTCGAACGTGGTCGGACTGTCCCTTCCCACCCTGCGTCGACTGCTCGCGGACTTCGGGATCACCTGGACCGACCTCTGGGAACCCCGTCGCTAGAGTCACGCACGTGCGAACGGTGCTCATCGCGAATCGCGGGGAAATCGCGGTTCGCATCATCCGAGCATGTCGCGATGCGAGACTCACGTCGGTTGCGATCTACGCGGAGCCGGACCGTGATGCCCTCCATGTGCAACTCGCGGACGAGGCATACGCCCTCGGTGGATCGACGGCTACGGAGACTTACCTTGACATCGCGAAGGTGATCGATGTCGCCCGGAAATCCGGTGCCGACGCAGTGCACCCGGGCTACGGATTCCTGTCGGAGAACGCGGAATTCGCCCAGGCGGTGATCGATGCCGGACTGACCTGGATCGGACCCCCACCGCAGGCCATTCGTGACCTTGGCGACAAGGTCTCCGCGCGCCACATCGCGCAGCGCGCGGGTGCTCCCCAGGTTCCCGGGACCGCCGATCCCGTGAGCGACGCAAGCGAGGTGGTCGCCTTCGCGCAGGAGAACGGGCTGCCGGTCGCGATCAAGGCGGCGTTCGGTGGCGGTGGTCGCGGCTTGAAGGTGGCGCGCACGATCGAGGAGATTCCCGAGCTCTACGAGTCCGCGGTACGCGAGGCGATCGCGGCATTCGGTCGCGGAGAATGCTTCGTAGAGCGCTACCTCGACAAGCCTCGGCATGTCGAGACCCCCTGTCTGGCAGATGCCAAGCGGAAAGTGGTCGTGGTCTCCACACGCGACTGCTCGCTCCAGCGTCGCCATCAGAAGCTCGTGGAGGAAGCCCCCGCCCCGTTCCTCACCCCGGAACAGATCGAGCAGCTCTACGCATCATCGAAGGCGATCCTGCGTGAGGCCGGATATGTCAACGCAGGGACTTGCGAGTTCCTCGTGGGCGCGGACGGGACGATCTCGTTCCTCGAGGTCAACACCCGGCTGCAGGTGGAGCACCCGGTGTCGGAGGAGGTCACCGGCATAGACCTCGTGCGCGAGCAGTTCCGCATCGCCGAAGGCGGAGTGATCGACTATCCGGATCCCGAGGTGCGCGGGCACTCGATCGAGTTCCGCATCAACGGCGAGGATCCCGGGCGCGGCTTCCTTCCTGCTCCGGGAACGCTGACCACGTTCTCTGTGCCTAGCGGCCCTGGTGTGCGGGTCGACGCCGGATTCCAGGCTGGGGATGTCATCGGCGGGAACTTCGATTCCCTCCTCGCCAAGCTGATCGTGACGGGTCGGGACCGCACCGAGGCCATCGAGCGATCGCGTCGCGCACTCGACGAACTGCAGGTCGAGGGGATCGCCACGGCGACTCCGTTCCATCGAGCCGTCGTGCGCGACACCGCCTTCGCGCCGCCCGACACAGACACACCCTTCAGCGTCCACACCCGATGGATCGAGACCGAGTTCGATAACCAGATCCCCGCGTACGGGTCGACCGTGGATGGTGAAGTGCCCGAAACACGTCAGAGCATCATCGTCGAGGTCGGGGGCAAACGACTCGAGGTCACTGTCCCAGCCGGTTTCACGCGTTCCGCCAACGGTGGCTCGCAGAAGCGCACCAAGCGGACCCGCAGTCGAGTCGAGCACGTTGCGTCGGGAGACGCCGTCGTCGCCCCCATGCAAGGAACGGTCGTGAAGGTCGAGGTGACCGAGGGCCAGTCCGTATCGAAGGGTGACCTCATCGTGGTGCTCGAAGCGATGAAGATGGAGCAGCCGCTCACCGCACATAAGGACGGGACCGTCACCCGACTTCAGGCCACACCGGGAACCACCGTGCCCTCGGACACCGTGCTCTGCGAGATCGCGGACGCCTAGCCTTCCGTGATCCGGGTGCGGATCGCCGAGACGTAATCCGTGGGCGCACCCGCGGCCTCGGCCGCGCAGGCGAGGTTCTCCAAGTACTCCGCCGCGGGCAATCCACCCTCATATGCGTCGAGGACGTACGCCCAGGCAAGTACCTCACCGTCCATGGTGTCGACACGCACCCGGATCTTGCGCCACATGCCGAGTTCGACGTCCTCCCAAATGTCCAAGGTCATCTCGTCGAGTCGGGTGACGTCGTAGAGCATCGTGAAGACCGACGAGGCCGGGTCCTCGACCATCGTGCACATCGCACCGAAACCCAGAAGCTCGTCTCCCGCGAAGGTTAGGCGCCACCCGCGTACCCAGCCGATTCCCTGGGCCGGAGAGGCCGGTGCCCGCTCGGCCATCCGGTGGGGGTCGAGGTTCATCCCGTACGCCGCGTAGAGGGTCACGCGCCCAGGGTAGGTGTCTGCCGCCCGTAACGGAATGTTCACGGCGGTAGGCAAGGATGACCGACGTGAGCCACGTCGCGATCATCGGAGCGGGCCCGGGCGGTTACGAGGCCGCACTCGTTGGACGCCAGTTGGGCGCCGAGGTCACGCTCATTCACCAGGGCGTGGGTGGGTCCGCAGTCTTGACCGACTGCGTCCCGAGCAAAGCACTGGTTGCCACGGCCGGAGCCGTGACCGAGGTAGCCGACTCGGGTGCCGTGGGGGTGCGCATCCACGGGGCAGCACCCTCAGCCGCGGGAATCTCGGTCGATCTATCAGCCGTCAACTCCCGCATCCTGGACATGGCCCAGACCCAAAGCACGGACATCGCCGCGCAACTCACCGCACGCGGGGTGCGACTGATCGAGGGGTTCGCCCGCTTCACCGGGACCACTCAACTCTCGGTCGCGCACGCACACGGTGCCTCGGAGAGCATCGATGCGGACGTCATCCTCATCGCTACGGGAGCCAGGCCTCGAACGATGCCCGATGCAGAGCCGGATGGTGAGCGCATCCTCACCTGGGAGCAGCTCTACACACTGCCGACATTGCCCGAGCACCTGATCGTGGTGGGCTCCGGCGTCACCGGTGCGGAATTTGCTTCCGCCTACCGAGCCCTGGGATCCGAGGTGACGTTGGTCTCCTCCCGCGACCGGGTGCTTCCCGGAGAGGACGCCGATGCCGCCCGCGTGATCGAGGACGTCTTCGCCCAGCGAGGGATCACCGTCCTTTCTCAGTCGCGCGCAGCAGCCGCCCATCGCACATCCCACGGCGTCACCGTCACCCTGACGGACGGACGGGCCATCGATGGGAGTCACGTGCTCATGGCGGTGGGGTCACTGCCTAATAGCAATGACATCGGGCTTGACGTTGCGGGAGTGGATGTCGACGAACGCGGGTTCATCGTGACCGATCGGGTCTCGCGCACGAACGTTCGTGGCGTCTACGCAGCGGGTGACGTCACCGGCGTGCAGATGCTCGCGTCCGTCGCCGCGATGCAGGGACGTATCGCCATGTGGCACGCGCTCGGCGACGCGGTGAACCCCCTCGAGGTCGAGCATGTGTCCAGCACGGTCTTCACGGCGCCCGAGATCGCCACCGTGGGGCTATCTCAGGCTCAACTCGACGCGGGTGATGCCCGCGCCGACGTCTACATGATGCCGCTGGCCACCAACGCTCGAGCGAAGATGGAGGAGATCGAGCACGGGTTCATCAAGATCATCTGCAGACGAACCTCGCGGATCATCGCCGGTGCCGTCGTGGTCAGCCCGCACGCCAGCGAACTCATCCACCCCCTGACCATCGCCGTGGAGCAGCGGCTCACCGTGGATCAACTGGCGCAAACGTTCACGGTCTACCCGAGCCTGACCGGGTCGATCGCCGAAGCAGCCCGGCGTTTGCACCTCGCGGCGGAGTAGGTTGCCGGGGTGCCGTTCAACGCCGAGACCCAAGCCCTGCAGGACAAGGCCGCCGAGTCCGCGGCCACCCTGCGCGCACTCTCCGGGGTCGAGACCCACGATGTGGCCGACGTTCTCGGATCTGGCTGGGTCCCTGCCGCGGATCTCCTCGGCACCACGGTGGCCGAGTTCCCGAACACCGAACTCCCCCACTTCTCAGCCCCCGCGGTCGATGGGCATGCCGGGACCATTCGCAGCGTCGATGCCGATGGCACGCGCGTCCTTGTCTTCCTCGGCCGCACGCACCTCTACGAAGGCAAGGGCGTCGATGCCGTCACGCACGGTGTGCGCACGGCGCAGCAGGCGGGCTGCCGCACCATCGTGCTCACAAACGGCTGCGGCGGCCTCGATCCCGCATGGAGCCCCGGGACACCAGTTCTCATCGCGGACCACATCAATCTGACGGGGGCCTCCCCGCTGCACGGGGCGCACTTCGTCGACCTCACGAACCTCTACTCTCCGCGACTGCGCGATATGTGCCGTGAGATCGATCCAACTCTCGTGGACGGCGTCTACGCGCAATTCCGCGGACCGATGTACGAGACGCCGGCGGAAATCGGGATGGTGCGAGCGATCGGCGGCACCCTCGTGGGGATGAGTACCGCGCTCGAGGCGATCGTTGCGCGTTCGATCGGGCTGGAGATCCTGGGCGTCTCCCTCGTGACGAACCTTGCGGCCGGACTGGCCGGGCCGCTCAACCATGAAGAGGTGCTGGCCGCAGGAAGGGCAGCCGCGACACGTATGGGTGGCTTGCTCGCCACCGTCATCCGAAAAATCCCATGACCCTGCGTGCGCGAGCCGAGGCCTGGCTCGCCGAAGACCCCGATCCCGACACCCGGGCACAACTCGAGGCGATCCTCGACGACGAGATCCCACTCGCTGATTGCTTCGCGCAGCGACTCACCTTCGGCACTGCAGGCCTGCGCGGCGCACTCGGCCCCGGCCCGAATCGGATGAATCGCGTGGTCGTCACCCAGGCGGCGGCGGGGCTGGCCGCCTATCTCACGGCAGCACACCCGCACGGGTGTGCTGTGGTCATCGGCTACGACGCACGTCACAAGTCCGACGTCTTCGCCCGTGACACGGCAGAGGTCCTGACGGGCGCGGGAATCTCCGCGATGGTCTTCCCCACTCCCTGTCCCACACCCGTGTTGGCCTACGCGATCCGACGGCTGGGGTGCGCGGCCGGGGTGATGGTGACCGCCAGCCACAACCCGCCCAAGGACAACGGCTACAAGGTCTACCTCGGCGATGGGTGCCAGATCATCCCGCCCGCCGACGCGGAGATCGAGGCCGAGATCGCCCGCATTGCGCAACTCCCCCTCGCCGACATCCCGCGCGGAGAGGAGTGGGACACCCTCGGTGAGGGCATCACCGACGACTACATCCGGCGCGCCGCCTCACTGATCTCGCCGAAAGCGGCCCGAGACATCTCCATCATCTACACACCACTGCACGGAGTCGGAGGAGACGTTCTCACCAGGCTGTTCGCCACGGTCGGATTCGGACCGCTCTCCACGGTGGCCGCGCAGTTCGACCCGGATCCGGACTTCCCCACGGTCACCTTCCCTAACCCGGAGGAACCGGGAGCCCTCGATCTCGCCCTCGCGCAGAGCTCCGGTGCCGACATCATCATCGCCAACGATCCCGACGCGGACCGCTGCGCACTCGCTGCACCGGATCGCACCGGAACCTGGCGAATGCTCCGCGGCGACGAACTCGGCTCCCTGCTCGCCTGGTGGATTACCCAGCGAGCGCAGCCCGCGGAGCGCCGCGTCCTCGCCCAATCGATCGTCTCGTGCTCACTGCTCGCCCGCATCGCCGAGGCCAATGGCTACGACTACGCGCGCACCCTCACCGGCTTCAAGTGGATCGGCCGCATTCCGGGTCTTGCGTACGGGTACGAGGAAGCCCTGGGCTACTGCGTCGACCCGGAGGCCGTCGCCGACAAAGACGGAATCACCGCCGCGCTCCTGACCGCGGAGATGTGTGCGCACCTGAAGTTCCACGGGATGAACGTGAACGACGTCCTCGACGACCTGGCCCTCACCTACGGCCTCTACGCCACCGACCAGGTCTCCGTGCGCGTCAGCGACCGAGCACGCATCCCGGAGATCGTCGCCGCACTCCGATCGAACCCACCGCTCACCATCGCCGGTACGCGGGTCACGAGTTTCCTCGACCTCGAATCACCCGACTCCGACCTCCCACCCACCGACGGCCTGCTCATCGAACTCGAGGGCAACGCCCGCGTGATCATCCGTCCGAGTGGCACCGAACCCAAGGTCAAGTGCTACCTGCAAACCGTCGTGCAGGTCACCGGCAGCCTGGAGGCCGCCCGCGCCCAGGCAGACGAGCAACTTCACGCTCTCGCCGAAGCCGTCCGCACCTGGCTCGACTAGGTGGTGTCCACGTATGCGAAACTCGCGCGAGGGAGGTCGAAACGTGACCCAGCCGTTGAACGACGAGAGCGCGGAATCGCTTGCGCGATTCGCGGGCGACTTGAACCTTTTCACGGCACCCATGACGACAGTCGTCTTGGCAGAGAATCTCCTTGATGGATCACCCGAGGCTGTCCTCGTAGGGGCCCGCGTCGTCGTCGAGGACGACGAGGTCGCCTTCGCCGGCGAGGTCATCGATATCCGCGACCGGGTGTTTACGGTGAAACTCACCGACTGCGTCTCGGGCTGAAGCAGAGGCGTGGCCTCCTGGCTACAGTGACGACGTGACCTTGACCGCGCTGGACGACTCCAACGCCGACCTCCGCGCCCTCCTGCTTGGGCTGCCCGGTGTCGATCAGATCGGTGCCGAGGGCCGGGTCGCAATGCTCGGAACCCGGTCGATCAAGACGTCGTCGAAGGTGTTCGCACTCGATCTGGCGATCACGATGGTCGATCTGACCACCCTCGAGGGAATGGACACCCCCGGCAAGGTGACCGCCCTCTGCGCGAAGGCGGTGCACCCGGACCCCACGGATCCCACCTGCCCGTCGGTGGCGGCGGTCTGCGTCTACGGAGACCTCGTCGGGGTCGCGCGCAGCGCGGTGGGTGACCGCGTGCACGTCGCCGCAGTCGCCACCGCAGTCCCCAGCGGTCGGGCCACGTTGCCCGTGAAGATCATGGACACGCACGACGCCGTCGCCGCCGGTGCGGACGAGATCGACATGGTGATCGACCGAGGGGCATTCCTCGCCGGGGACTACCTCAAGGTCTACTCGGAGATCGTGGAGATCAAGCAGGCCTGCGGTTCCGCGCACCTGAAGGTCATCCTGGAGACCGGTGAACTCAAGACCCTCGACAACGTGCGGCGGGCAAGTTGGCTTGCGATGCTCGCGGGCGCGGACTTCATCAAGACCAGCACAGGCAAGGTGACACCGGCGGCCACCCTCCCGGTGACGCTGGTGATGCTCGAAGCAGTGCGGGACTTCGCGGACTCCCACGGCAGGCGTGTCGGGGTAAAGGCCGCGGGCGGAATCCGCACGGCCAAGGATGCGATCAAGTACCTCGTACTGGTCAAGGAGACTGTCGGGGATGCCTGGCTAACCCCGGACCTGTTCCGGTTCGGCGCCTCGACACTGCTCAATGACCTGCTCCAGCAGCGCCAGCGGATGACCACCGGCCACTATTCCGGCCCCGACTACGTCACAATCGACTGACCATGACCTTCGACTACGCACCCGCACCCGAGTCCCGGGCCGTCGTGGACATCGCCCCGCACTACGGCCTGTTCATCAACGGGAAGTTCGTCGAGCCTCGTTCGGGCAACTACTTCAAGACGATCAACCCGGCATCGGAGGAGGTGCTCTCCGAGGTCAGCGAGGCGGGCCAGGCCGACGTCGATGCAGCAGTGTCGGCAGCCCGCAAGGCCTTCACCAAGGTGTGGGGGCCGATGGAGGGCCGCGACCGGGCGAAATACCTGTTCCGTATTGCGCGGATCATTCAGGAGCGCTCGCGCGAGTTGGCTGTCCTGGAGTCCCTCGACAACGGGAAGCCCATTCGTGAGTCACGTGATGTCGACGTTCCCTTGGCTGCGGCTCACTTCTTCTACCACGCGGGGTGGGCGGACAAACTCGCGTTCGCCGGGTTCGGTGACAACCCGCAGCCCCTCGGTGTAGCCGCGCAGGTCATCCCGTGGAACTTCCCGCTTCTCATGCTCGCCTGGAAGATCGCACCCGCGCTCGCGTGCGGAAACACGGTCGTCCTCAAGCCCGCTGAGACGACTCCCCTCACTGCGCTGGCCTTCGCCGACATCTGCCAACAAGCCGACCTCCCACCCGGCGTGGTCAACATCCTCACCGGGGCAGGCGAGACCGGCCGGATGCTCGTCGAACATCCTGACGTGGACAAGGTCGCGTTCACCGGTTCCACCGAGGTGGGCAAGGCCATCCAGCGCGCGGTTGCCGGTACCGGCAAGAAACTCACCCTCGAGCTCGGTGGGAAAGCGGCCAACATCATCTTTGATGACGCCCCCATCGACGAGGCGATCGAAGGCATCGTCAACGGCATCTACTTCAACCAGGGTCACGTCTGCTGCGCCGGAAGTCGACTGCTGGTCCAGGAATCCATCCAGGCGGACGTACTCGCCGCTCTCAAGCGCCGCCTCGGCACCTTGCGCCTCGGAGACCCCCTGGACAAGAACACCGATATCGGTGCGATCAACTCCCGCGACCAGTTGACGAAGATCGAGGAGCTGACCGAGTCCGGTGAGGCGGAAGGTGCGCAACGCTGGAGCCCGGCATGCGCGATCCCGGAGAAGGGATTCTGGTTCCCTCCGACGGTGTTCACGAACGTCACCCAGGCCCACCGCATCGCGCGCGAGGAGATCTTCGGACCCGTCCTGTCGGTCCTGACCTTCCGCACCCCCGACGAAGCGGTGGAGAAGGCGAACAACACCCCCTTCGGCCTCTCCGCGGGAATCTGGACGGAGAAGGGCAGCCGGATCCTCTGGATGGCCAACCGAGTCAAGGCCGGTGTGGTCTGGGCGAATACGTTCAACCGTTTCGATCCGACCAGCCCCTTCGGTGGCTTCAAGGAGTCCGGATTCGGACGCGAAGGCGGAATCCAGGGATTGGGTGCCTATCTCTCCGAAGAGGACCCGTCATGAGCGAACGGGTCGAGGTGCGCAAGACGCACAAACTCTTCATCGGCGGCGCTTTTCCGCGCAGCGAATCCGGGCGCACCTACGAGGTCACGGATAGCAGCGGCACGTTCCTCGCCAACGTCGCGCAAGCCTCGCGCAAGGACGCCCGCGACGCAGTCCTTGCCGCACGAGCTGGAACCACTGCGTGGGCGAAGGCCACCGCCTACAACCGAGGCCAGGTGCTCTATCGCATCGCCGAGGTGATGGAAGGCCGTCGCGATCAGTTCATCGCAGACATCGAACAGGGTGAAGGAGTTTCATCGAAGAAGGCCGCAGCCCAACTCGATGCCGCCATCGACCGCTGGGTCTGGTACGCAGGGTGGGCGGACAAGTTCGCGCAGGTCGCGGGCAGCAGCAACCCCGTTGCGGGCCCCTTCTTCGACTTCTCGATTCCTGAGCCCACGGGCGTCGTTGCAGCGGTCGCCCCGCAGCAGCCGAGCCTGATCGGTCTGGTCAGCGTGATCGCCCCGATCATCGTCACCGGCAATTCCGTCATCGTGATGCCCAGTCCCGTGCATCCGATCCCGGCGATCACCCTCTCCGAGTGCCTCGCCACCTCGGATGTTCCGGCCGGGGTGGTCAACATCCTCACGGGAGCACCCGGCGAAGTGATGCCCTGGCTCGCCTCGCATGCAGATGTCAATGCCCTGGACCTCACGGGCATCGTTGATGCAGGCCTCGCCGCCGATCTCGAACGCGAGGCGGCGGGCACGGTCAAGCGCGTGCGCGGACCGAAGCCCGATGCGGACTGGTCCGCCACTCCGACGGTGTCGCGCATGCGCGCGTTCGTGGAGGTGAAGACCGTGTGGCACCCGATGGGTGTCTAGTACGCGAGCACCTCGCGCGGTGAGATCACCACGAGACCCGGGACATCGATGCGCGTGAAGCCCATGTCCCGAGTTAACAGTCGGTCCGCGGCGCGCACGGCACCTGCCGCGATCAAGTAGTCCGGGAGGATCCTGCTGCGGCCCTGGCCTCGACGTTGACCCCAGAGGGCACCCGCAGCACTCGCTTCCTCCCACACGATGGGAGTCAGTTCGATATCCAAGGCGTCCACCAGGGCTCGAACTCGCTGCTCACTGACGGAATGTGCGACGAGTTCGGCCACGACAACGGGGGAAACAACCAGTGAGCCCTCCTCCAAGCACGCGTCGATCGCCTTCTGCGATTCCTCGGCGAACTCGGAATCGTCGAGCCAGATGTCGAGAAAGATGTTCGTATCGACCGCCGTGATCACTCAACGTCCCAGGCTCGGATGGGGCGCAGCTCGCGCATGATCTCGTCAGTCGAGCGACCGTCCGCGAGAATCCCGCGGAACTGGGACCAGTCGACCTTCGTGCGCTTCTTGCGACCCACGAACTCGTTGCCCCGCACCTCGAACTCCAGTTGATCGCCCGGCTCGATGCCCAGCGCGTCGCGGACGCTCTTCGGGAGCGTCACTTGGCCCTTACTCGAGATCTTGTATTCCATGGGGCCAGAGTAAAGATTTCCCTGAGAGAAGTAAAGAATTCCATGCATTCATGGTGACCGACCCCACTCACGCCAGCAACCCTCACCCCACGACGCGGGACGACCCGTCAAGTGCCGATTTGCCTGTGGATGACGAGGTACGGGACTACCGTGCGCCCATGACGAAAGCCCGGGCATTCGCGATAGCGGCAGGTATCTCCTGGTTCGACATGGCGCTCTCCTTCATCTTGAACCTCTTCGACGTCTACCCGTCGACTGACGTGAAGCCCTTCAGCTATGGCGACAACGCGGCAGGAATCGCTGGTGCCCTCGGTCGAATGTTCGACTGGATCAGCTACTTCACGAACCTCAGCAACGTCCTCGTCGCCATCGTGCTCACCATGCTTGCGCGCAACCTCTACCGCACCGGCCTGATGTGGGGGACGCTGCGGATGGATTCCCTCCTGATGATCTCCGTCACCGGCTTGATCTTCGCCATCGTCCTGGCGCCGGACTCAAGTCCCGAAGGCCTCTACATCGTCACCAATGCCCTTAGTCACTACGTCATCCCGGTTCTGACCGTGTTGATGTTCTTGATCCTGGGGCCACGCCGCCAAATCACCTTCGCCACAGTCTTCACGGCTTTGGTCATTCCGATCGGCTGGGCCGTCTACATCCTCATTCGAGGTTCGATCATCAACGCCTACCCGTATGGATTCCTCAACGCCGCCGAACTCGGCCTGAGCACTGCCATCGTCAACATCTGCGGTGTCGCCGTGCTTGGGATCATCATCGGCGTGATCTTCTGGGCGCTCGATCGACTGTTGTCGCGCCGCACCGCCTAGGAACACACGCACGGCTGGCAGGCAACCTGAGCTCCACCGGCTCTTCCGTGGTCATGCTCGACTGACCTGCCCTCTCGGGGAGCGGAGGTCGCTAATCCCCGAGGACAGTCCGGGCAGCACGCCCAGCCGCGGCCGGGTACGAGCCACCGAAGAGGACCGCGTGGACGAGTAGCGGGTAGATCTGGTGAAGACCCAGAGACGATCGCCACTCTGACCAGAGCGGCCACACCTCCTCCGCCTCGCTCTCGTAGCCCTCGAAGATCTCCTCGAGCCAGGGTGCCCCGAACAGGGCGAGCATCGCAAGGTCCCCCAGTCGGTGACCACCATGCGCCGAGGGATCGATCACGACAGCATCTCGCTTGCGCCACAGCACGTTTCCGCTCCAGAGGTCCCCATGCACCCGCGCAACCCCCTCCCGCGGCCCCACACATGCACCCGATTCCGACTCCAGTACGTCGGCAAGACGCTCGAGATCAGCACGATCACCCGACGTCAGTCCCGCGTGATCGAGGAAGGGGCGGATCCGACCCTGCGCGTAGAAACTTCCCAAGGTCTCCCACTCACCCGCCGGCAGGTCGAGTGATGCGATGAAACCACGCTCGGACCCGGGAGGTAGCTCACCGAAGGAATCAGCTCCGAGGGCGTGCATGTGCACGAGGGATCGACCGAAATGCTTGGCGGCTGACGCAGTCGCCGGTGCGGTCAGGATGGTCTCGAGGACGAGTCGATCGTCCTCGACGTCCAGGATCCGCGGCACCCTCGGGCCGAATTCACTCTCCGACAACCAGCGCAGCCCGGCGGCCTCGAAACGGTAGGCCTCGGCTGGCAATCCCGGCCGGGACTTCAGATACGGGCTAGTCCTCATCTCCGGACCGCCTACGCAGCCACAGGACGACGCCTACGCCCACGGCGACGGCAATGAGGCCGATTGCCACGACCGGCATCGCACGCCGACCCTGCTCGATCACGTTCTCCGCGCGCTCGAGGGTCTCCTCCGCAGCACCGAGAACCGCATCGGTCTGGTCGAGGGCATCCCGTACCCGACCCAAATGATTGCGCAACTCCTCGACTCGAACCTGCTGGTCCTGCAGCGCGTCCACCAAAGCCATCTCAGCCCGCCATCTCCACCTTGAGCGCGGCATATCCCGGCTTGATGTGATTGTTGATGATGTCCAACCTCTTATCGAACGGAATGAAGGCGCTTTTCATGGCATTGACAGTCAACCATTGCAGGTCGTCCAGAGTCCACCCGAAAGCCTCACAACACAACTGCATCTCCCTGGTCATGGACGTTCCAGACATGAGGCGGTTGTCGGTGTTGATGGTGACCCGGAAACCCAGCTTGCGCAGCAAACCGATTGGGTGCTTCTCGATCGTTGGTGCCACGCCAGTCTGAATATTCGACGTGGGGCACAACTCCAGGGGAATTCGTCGATCGCGCACATACGCTGCGAGCTTGCCCAAATGAGCCTTACCGTCGGGATCAACGCTGATGTCATCGACGATCCGCACACCATGACCGAGACGATCGGCCCCGCACCACTGGATCGCCTCCCATATCGACGGCAACCCGAAGGCCTCCCCCGCGTGGATCGTGAAATGCGCATTCTCCCGACGCAAATACTCGAAGGCATCCAGGTGACGGGTGGGCGGGAACCCTGCCTCTGCACCGGCGATGTCGAACCCCACCACTCCACGGTCTCGGTACTCCACCGCCAGCTCGGCGATTTCACGCGAGTGCGTTGCGGTCCGCATCGCGGTCAGCAGCACGCCAACCCGAATCCAGTGACCTGCTGAACGAGCCGACGCGACACCCTCCTCGATTCCGGCGAGTACCGCCTCGACCACCTCGTTAAGGGTTAAGCCCTTCTGAACGTGGAGCTCCGGCGCGTACCGCACCTCCGCATACACCACCCCGTCAGCGGCGAGATCCTCCGCGCACTCCCGGGCGACCCGCGCCAGTGCGGGCGCGGTCTGGGTAACGCCCACGGTGTGCTGGAAGGTATCCAGGTATCGCTCGAGCGAACCCGAGTAGGCCGCCTCGGAGAACCACCGGGACAGTGTCTCCGCGTCCTGGGCGGGCAGCCCCTCATACCCGGATTCCTCCGCCAGGTCGATCACCGTCTGAGCTCGAAGTCCACCATCCAGATGGTCGTGCAGGAGCGCCTTGGGGGCCCTCCTGATCACATCGGGCGGGGGCACGGAGGCGGACATGTGGTCACGGTAGCGCCGCCGACGCGCGAAGGCCGACGTGGGCCGGGCAGACTCAGACGTGCAATAGGGCCCTGTCCCTGGGAGGTGCAGTGCACGCGACACCGGAGCAGAGCGCCTCATGGCTGAGGTACCGAATGGCGGAACTGGGGATCCATTCGCTCGACGAACTCGCCGAGGCCTGCGGATCGGACAAGGGCAATCTCTCGCGGATTTTCCGCCAACAGCAATGCCCACGCGTCGATGCACTGGAACCCCTGGCAGCCGGGCTCCAGGTGGGTGTCTACAAAATCCTAGTGCGTATCGGGGCAGTCGACCCCGACAATGACATCCCGCCCGTCGTCACTAAGGCCGGCCGCAAGGTGACGTTCAGTTGGCCGAAGGATCGCTCCCGGGTGAGCGCGGCAGCGTCATCGAGTTCCTCCAGGCGTTGAGGACCGTTTCCCCAAGGTTCGGGTCGAGATCCAGGCAGGCTGCCATCACGTTGGCCTCGGACAACTCGACGTGTGCCGTCACACTCACATGGCCGTCGTTCCGTTCGACACTGATTCGGGGTGGTCCATCCCAGGTCAGGGTGAGTCGAATAGGTGTTTCCCCCGCGAAATCCACGTGTCCCCTGGTGGCCATGCCCGGGTCATAGCCGCATAGCGACCCTGGCACCAGCGCCTAACCTTGGCAGACTACGTAGCGCCTTCACAACCATCGTTGCCGCACAGGGGACTGCAACGCAGGTACGTAACGTACGTACGCGCTGACTTCGTGCTGGTCGCGCCCGAGCACTGAGAGTGCGCGAACCCCCCGCGACCGCGCACTCGTGTCGAACGCGACCCACCACTACCGATGGCCGTCGCAACCACCACCCCGGAGACGACAGTTGCGTTTGCGCATCTCATCCATCGTGTCGGAGCCAGCCCTCGTGTGCAGTGGATCGAGCACGTCGCCCTTCTACACCCCGGGCATACCCGGGGGGAGGCGAGACTGGTGAAGGGACTCCGGGTAGCCCTGACGACCCACGCCACCCCTCACTACAGTGGTGGCAAGGGGGTTTTGCCGTGTCCATGAGTGACGACCCGATACCGAAGCCGCAGTTCTCCCACTTCCTGGCGACCTTCCCGCACCCGATCACCGTGCCCCGGGCACTGGTGCGCGGGCCATTGTCGAATTTCTCCGCGGGGGGAGGTTTCCTGTCCTTTCCGACGGAGGAAGACACCCTCCGCACCATGGGCGCCTACGGGTACACCGACGAGGAAATGGACCGCTATGCCCTCGTGCCCCTGGGCCTCTCCTCCACTCTCACCGATTGCTTCAAGCAATCCGAGACCATCATCATGACCTTCGACGAGATGATGGCCCGCTACAGCTATCCCGACATTGATCAAGACTTGTGGAGCGGGATTCGCGATCGCTTCGGCGGGGGCGATGTCGTGAACGCGCCGATCGTTGCTCAGGGCACGACCTTGGGGGTGCTCGGCTTCAACACGACCGAGCATCGACGCTGGTCCTCGCAGGAGATCGCGTACGTCGAAGGCACCTGCGCGGTGCTCGGGATCTGGGCTACGCATCCACTCAGTGGCGTCCAGACTCCGCAGATCTGGCGCCCCGTCGGCGAATCCACCCTGGTTCTCTCCGATCGCCAACAGGTGATCCTTCGCCTGGTGGAACTCGGGAAATCCAATGCCTCGATCGCCATGGCCCTGGGGTATTCCGCCAGCACGGTCAAGGCCGAGATGCAAAAGGCCCTGCGGGCCCTGAAAGTGAATGATCGAGTCGCAGCGGCCAAGCGGGCACGTGATCTCGGGCTGCTGGAGGACGAGGAGTCGGCGAGTTAGTCCGGATCGATGTCCTGGTCGTGTCGATGGGCACCCTCGAGGGTGAACGCGGGGACGCAGACGGCGATGTAGCGGGCGCCGTCCGGCGTGGAGTAGCGCACGGTTTCGCCCGCGCGCGTGATCACGGCTTGACCCGCGCTAACGATCATCGGTCCGTCGTCGGTCTCCACTGTCATCGAGCCCTCGAGGACGATTGTGAACTCGTCGAACTCGGGTGTCTGCGCGGGTTCCTCCCACCCGGCCGGGGCCACCATGTGCGCGATGGAGACGGAGTCGTCGCCCGTGGCGACCATGCCCACGAATTCCTCGATGGTCTTCCCGCCGGGAACGGGTATCACAACGGGGCCAGGCATGAGTTCAGGCATCGATGCGCTCCAGGATCAGTGGTAGTTGATGGATATCGGGTGTGGATCCGATCGTGAACGCCCCGACGAGGGCGTCGTCGGCGAAACCGAATCGGGAGTCGTCATCGGTGAACATGGTGAGGAGTTTCTGACCCTCTGTGATCGCATCCCCGGGCTTGGCGTGCAGGAGGATCCCCGCACCCGGGCTGACGTTGTCCTCCTTGCGGGCTCGTCCGGCACCGAGGCGCCACGCGGCGATGCCCACACCGAGTGCGTCGAGGTGGGTGAGGTAGCCGCTGGCGTCCGCGGTGATCGCGAGTGAGTGGCGGGCTTGGGGGAGGGGTGCGTCCGGGTCACCGCCCTGCGCGGTCACCATGCGCCGCCATACGTCCATGGCGCGACCACTCGTGATCGCCTCGTGCGGATCGGCCTCCAGCCCGGCGAGGTCGAGCATCTCCCGGGCGAGCGCGAGGGTCAGGTCGATCACGTCCTGCGGTCCACCCCCGGCGAGCACCTCCACCGACTCCGCCACCTCGAGGGCGTTGCCGACGGCGTAGCCGAGCGGGACGTCCATCGCGGTGATCAACGCGCGGGTTCGGACACCCGCGTCATTGCCGATCGCGACCATGGTGCGGGCAAGCTCCTTCGCCCGCTCAGGGTCGGACATGAACGCACCGGATCCCGTCTTCACATCGAGGACGAGGCCACCTGCTCCCTCGGCGATCTTCTTGCTCATGATGGAGCTCGCGATGAGCGGGATCGCCTCCACGGTGGCGGTGACATCGCGTAGGGCGTAGAGCTTGCGGTCGGCCGGGGCTAGCCCGGTGCCCGCCGCACAGATCACCCCACCCACATCGCGCAGGATGGCGAACATCTCCTCGTTCGTGAGATGCGCACGCCATCCGGGGATCGCCTCCATCTTGTCCAGGGTGCCTCCGGTGTGACCGAGGCCGCGGCCGGAGAGTTGAGGCACCGCGGCACCGCATGCCGCGACGATGGGCACGAGGGGCAGCGTGATCTTGTCCCCCACCCCACCCGTGGAGTGCTTGTCCACGGTGGGTCGGTCGAGGGAACCGAAGTCCATCCGCTCACCGGAGGCGATCATCGCCTCGGTCCAGCGGACCGTCTCGCGCGTGTTCATCCCGTTGAGCAGGATCGCCATCGCCAGGGCGCTCATCTGCTCGTCGGCGACGGCCCCGTGCGTGTACGCGTCGACGATCCAATCGATCTGGGCATCGGTGAGCTCGTGGTGATCGCGCTTTGCCTTGATGATGTCGACCGCGGCGAAATCCATCGCTCAGCCCTGGAACGTTCGGTCCTCGGCGCGCTCGACGAGGTCGTCGGGGCCGAAGGCCTGGGGAAGGATGTCCCGGAGGGTGAGGATGCCCTCGGGGGTGCGGATCAACGTGGTCGGACGGCCGTTCTCCCAGAGCAACTGTCGGCACCGCCCGCAGGGCATGAGCGGCTGCGCATGCTGGTCCACGCAACTGACTGCTGCGAGCTTGCCGCCGCCCGTGGCATGGATGCTCGACACCATGCCGCACTCCGCGCACAGACCTACTCCATAGGCCGCGTTCTCGACATTGCAGCCCACGACGATGCGCCCGTCCTCCATCAACCCGGCCACGCCCACCTTGAAGCGGGAGTACGGGGCGTAGGCCTTGCGCATGATGTCGATGGCTGCGGTGTTCAGGGCATCCCAGTCGATGTCAGCACTCATGGGGTGATTGTGCCTACTGCTTCTCGTAGGGCTGGCCATCGGCTGCCGGTGGCCGCACCCGGCCGACGAGCCCGGCCACCACGATGATCGTGACCAGGTACGGCGCCATGGCCAGGAATTCGCCCGGGATCGGCGTCTCGATGATCGCGAGTTTCTGCTGCAGGGAATCCGAGAAACCGAAGATCAATGCCGCCGCGAATGCTCCGATCGGGTTCCAGGCACCGAAGATCATCGCCGCCAGGCCGATGAATCCACGCCCACCGGTCATTCCCTCGTCGAACCGACCCACCGTTCCCAGAGTGAACCAGGCACCCGCGAAGCCACCCACCATGCCGCCATAGATCACCGCGAGGTAGCGGGTCTTGTAGACACTGACACCGAGGCTGTCCGCGGCGCGCGGATTCTCACCGACCGCGCGGGTGCGCAGGCCCCAGCGGGTGCGGAAGAGGAACCAGGTGGTGAGCCCGATCAACACGTACATCGCGTAGACCATGATGGTCTGGTCGAAGAAGACCGGCCCGAGGATCGGGATGTCACCGAGGATCGGGATCTTGATCGCCGGGAAGATCGGGGCGTCGTTCCATTCGGGCTTCTCCACCAGCAACTGCGCGGTCAAGAAGGAGGTCAGACTCAGGATTAGCAGGTTGATCACCACGCCGATGATGATCTGATCAACCCGGAAGTTGATGGCGAGCACCGCAAGAAGCAGTGCCAGGATGCCACCGACGATGGTGGCAGCGAGAAGTCCCACCCATCCGCCGATGAGTGAACCGAAGACCACGCCGGTGAACGCCCCACCGAGCAACATTCCCTCGATGCCGATGTTGACCACACCCGCGCGCTCGCACAGGATTCCGGAAAGCGCTCCCAGCGCAATGGGGGTCGACCTCGCGACCGTGGACACGAGCATGCTGGTGAGGTTGAACTGCTCCCCCGCAGTGGCCCAGATCATCAACGCGATTACGAAGACGCCGAACGAGATACCCAGAATGATTGTCGCCTTGCCCTGGAACCCCCGGAAG
This sequence comes from Actinomycetota bacterium, assembly GCA_046091195.1. GTDB lineage: Bacteria > Actinomycetota > Actinomycetes > S36-B12 > S36-B12 > VGCC01. The sequence goes on along the minus strand of JBJTBD010000014.1, from coordinate 12,528 downwards.
AACTGGGTGGCACCCAGGAAGGCCAGGACCATGGCGAGGATGTACAGCGCACCGGTGGATGGGATCGCCAGGGGCGCGAGCTGGACCTGCTCATCGGAAAGACTCAGGTCGAAGGTCGCCACACCCGTGGTGCCCGGAATGAGGAGGAGAACCACGGCCGCGGCCAGCACCAACATGACCACACCGAGGATCCGGGCACGTCGTACCTGGCCCTTGGTGAGTTCGCGGGTGCGCTTCTCGGAGTAGGCGTAGGACTCCTCGGGCATATCCGGGCCGGCGGGTGTGACGCGGGTGTCGCTCATGACCCCCACCCCTTGCTGATCTGGGTGGACGCCACGGGTGTCTTGAGCCGGAAGATGGCGGCAATCAGAGCGGGAGCGGCCACGAAGATGATGATCAGCGCCTGGATCACCCCGATCAGGTCGATGCCGACATTGGCACTGGCCTGCATCTGCTGGCCACCGGCACTCAGACCTCCAAAGAGCAGGGCGGCGAAAACGACCCCGATCGGGTTCGAGCGTCCGAGGAGCGCCACGGCGATTCCATCGAAGCCCAGACCCGCCGAGAAACCAGGGGTAGCGCGGTCTAGGACGCCAAGAACCTGCCCGGTGCCCGCGAGGCCGGCCAGAGCACCCGCGATCACCATCACCAGGATGTACGTGCGCCCCACCGACATGCCGGCGTACTTCGCCGCCGCCGGGTTCGCGCCCACGGCACGGAACTCGAATCCAGTGGTGGTGCGGAAAAGGAGCCAGTGGATGAACACGGCGGCCAGCAGCGCGACGATCAGACCCGCGTGCACGCGCAGGGCGGGGTCGATCGCCGTCAGCAGTCCGGGCAGGTTTGAAGAGGCTTCCACGTTCTTCGACACCGGGTCATTGCGACCCTCGCGCTGGAAGATTTCGGTCTTGAGGAAGAAGTCCACAAGGCGCAGGGCAATGTAGTTCAGCATGATCGTCACGATCACCTCGTGCGCACCCGTCTTCGCCTTCAGGAAGCCGGGGATGAATCCCCAGATCGCTCCACCCACGATGCCCGCCAGCAGTGCGAGCGGGAGGTGGATGAACCACGGAAGCCCCGTGATGGAGAAGCCCACGAAGACCGCGAACATCCCGCCGATGAGCAGCTGGCCCTCTCCACCGATGTTGAACAGGCCGGCGCGGAACGCCAAAGCCACGGATAGGCCGGTGAGGATCAGCGGGGTGGCCGCGGTGAGCGTCTCGGAGATAGCCCGCAGAGATCCGACACTTCCCTTCAACAGCGCAAGGTAGGCGTTCATCGCCTCGCTGAAAGACGATCCCGTGGCCATGATGATGAGCACCCCAATGACGAGGGCCATGACAACGGCAAGGAACGGGATGAGAAGGGCGGTGCGCCAATCCGTCGCCGTGGTGAGCTGGGTGAAGAAGAGCCGACCCTTCGACGGAGGCGGGAGGTCGGGAGACTTCAGGGAATCGGGAGTCTGGGTACTCACGCCTGCCTCCCCGCCATGAAGAGACCGATCTCCGCGGGGGTTGTGTCGGAAGGTCGTCGTTCAGCCACGATCCGACCGTCGAACATGACCAGGATCCGATCCGAGAGCGCGAAGATCTCGTCGAGTTCGGTGGACACGATCAGGATCGCCTTACCTTCATCACGCTTACGGACGATCTGCTCGTGGATGTATTCGATCGATCCGACGTCGATCCCGCGAGTCGGTTGCGCGCAGACCACGAGGGGAACATCGCGGCTGAACTCCCGCGCCACGATCATCTTCTGGGCATTTCCACCCGAGAGTGCGCTGCCGGTGTTCTCGATGATGGGTGGCCGCACATCGAACTCCTCGACCAGGGTGCGCGCCGAGGTATCGATGGCCTCCGGGCGCAACCGGATGCCCTTCGAGTACGGCTGGCCGTAGTAGCTATCGAGGATCAGGTTCTCCGCGACCGTGAAGGTGCCGACCATGCCCACGTGGTTCCGGTCTTCGGGCACGTGCGCGATGCCCATCTCGTGCCGCTCACGGGGCGTTGTACGTGTGATGTCCGCGCCCTGGAACCGGATCGCACCCTCGGCAAGCTGCAGAAGTCCGGTGATCGCCTCGACGAGCTCGGTCTGGCCGTTTCCTTGAATTCCCGCGATGCCGACGATCTCCCCCGCATCCACGTGCATGGTGATCGCGTCGAGAAGCGGGCGTCCGTAGTCATCGACCATGGTCACGCCGTCAAGTTCCAGCACGCGAGCTCCGGGGGCGCTGACGGACTTGTCCACGATGAGCGAGATGTCGCGTCCGACCATCATCGATGCCAACTGCTCCGGGGTGGCAGTGGCCGGGTCTGCGGTGCCGACCACCTTTCCCCCGCGCAACACGACGATGTCGTCGGCGATGGCGAGGGCTTCCTTGAGCTTGTGTGTGATGAAGATGATCGTGGCACCGCGGTGTTGCAGTTCCCGCACGATGCCGAAGAACTCCTCCACCTCCTGCGGTGTCAGAACGGCCGTGGGCTCGTCGAAGACCAGGATCTGAGCCCCGCGCAGCAGCACCTTGATGATCTCGACACGTTGCTGAATGCCCACCGGGAGGGTCTCAACCAGTGCATCCGGGTCGACAGCGAGGCCGTACTTCCGCGAGATGTCGCGCACCTCGGTGCGCGCCTTCTTTTGGTTGAGCACGGTGCCCAACACCGTCGGCTCGACGCCCAAAACGACGTTCTCCGCGACCGTGAAGATCGGGACCAGCATGAAGTGCTGGTGCACCATTCCGATCCCCGCAGCGATCGCATCGCCGGGATCCTTGAAGTGCTGGACCACCCCGTCGATCATGATTTCCCCGGAGTCCGCGGTGTAGAGACCGGACAGGATGTTCATCAGGGTGCTCTTGCCGGCACCATTCTCGCCGATGAGGGCGAGGACCTTTCCCGAGCGGGCGGTCAGGGAGATGTCGTCGTTGGCTACGACCCCCGGGAATCGCTTGGTGATTCCCCGCAGCTCGAGCTCCACGCTCCACTCCCCTTTCGGACCGTCCTACTCTGACAGAAAAGTACGGGGAGGGGTCCAGAATCGGACCCCTCCCCGCGATAACCAGCGACTAGCCCTTGACGGAAACCGAACCGTCGGTGATGCCAGCCTTGATCGCTTCGATCTGATCCTTCAGCTTCTGCGGAACGGCGCCATCGAAGGCGTGGTACGGGGCGAGCCCCACACCACCGTTCTTCAGGTCACCGATCGTGACGCCACCTTCGAAGGTGCCATCAACCACGGCCTGGATCGCATTGAATGTGGTGACGTCCATGTTCTTCAACACGGAGGTCAGGTACACATTCTGGTTGGCGGTGTCCGACTCGAACTGATCGGCATCCACGCCGATGATCATGAGCTTGTCGGTACCGAGCTCGCTGGCGAGCGCGGCGGAGCCGAGACCCACGGGACCGGCAACCGGCATCACGATGTCGGCGCCCTCATCCACGAGGTTCTGGGCGAAGGTGCGACCGTCGTCGAGGCTCTCGAAGTTCTCCGTGAAGAGACCCTTCTGATCCTTCGGGTTCCAGCCGAGCACCTTTACCTTGGTGCCGTTGTCGGCATTGTACTTCTGAACGCCGTAGTAGAAGCCGTCCATGAAGATGGTCACCGGCGGGATGTTGATCCCACCGAAGGTGCCGACCTTTCCGGTCTTCGACATGCCCGCGGCAAGGTAACCGGCGAGGAAAGCAGCCTCATCCGTGTTGAAGATCTGGCCCAGCACGTTGTTGTTGGTGATGTCGCCCTCGGCGTAGGCGAAGTCGACGATCGTGAAGGGCAGATCGGGATTCGCATTCGCGGCTTCCTTGGTCGCATCACCGAGGAGGAAGCCGACCGTGACGATGATCCCGCAGCCCTGGTCCACAAAGGACTGGATGTTCGGGATGTAGTCCGTCTCAGCCTGCGACTCGAGAACAGCAGCCTCGACGCCGAGCTGGTCGGCGGCATCCTGCACGCCCTTGAACGCCTTCTGGTTGAAGCCCTTGTCGTCGACGCCACCCACGTCGGTGACCTGGCAGGCCTTGATGGCTGCCGCTGCTTCCTCGGTGGTCTCTGCCGGTGCTTCTGCAGTGGTCTCCGCTGCTGTCTCTGCTGCGGTGGTCTCTGCTGCGGTGGTCTCCTCAGCGGTGGTACCGCTGTCCGAGCTACACGCGGCGAGACCCAGGGATGCGACGGCGATGACGGCCGCCGCGATCTTCATTCTGGTCTTCACACTGTCTCCTTGTTGTGGGTGTCCGTTTGTACTGAGTGTCCATTTGTCGTGCGCGTCCATGTGGACGATGACGCGAGCCTAATTCCACTGGCCTCGGGGAAGACTTCCGGCCGGTGATTGCCACGCTATTACGTGAGGGTTACCAGCCGGTCCATCAGCAGTGTCACGAAACGATCACGATCGATGCCGAGCCCGACGTGGCAGTTCGGTGTGCGTTCGGTCACACGCCATCGATCCACCACCGTGCGCCCCACGCACAACTCTGATCCCAACTCGATCTCGACATTGGCGAAGACCGTGGTCACCAGGGTGGGGTCGATCAGGTGCGCGATGGTCACCGCGTCGTGGATCGGCGCTCCCTCCCAACCGAAACGTTCCTGATGGAAGCCGACGAAGTGGTCGAGAAGTTCGGCCACGAACAGACCGCAATCCCCCATCCCCCGCAAGGCATCCGCATGCTTGTCGGTGAGCCAGGCCTGGTGGGTCACCTCCAGACCGATCATGGTGAGGTCAAGACCGCTGCGCAGGACGACGTCCGCGGCCTCCGGGTCCACCCAGATGTTGAACTCCGCGGCCGGGGTCCAATTACCGAGGTCGACAGCGCCGCCCATGAACACGATGCGTGCGATCCGATGGCGGAGGTGCGGAAGTGCCTCGATCGCCGCCGCGGCATTGGTCTGCGGGCCGGTGACCACCAGGGTGACGGGTTCGGATGCCTCGGTGAGCACCTGGCCGATGAGCTCGACCGCGGTGAGCGAACTAGGTCCGCGGCTCGGCTCGACCGGGAACGGGCCCGCGAGACCACCCTCACCGTGCATCGAGGCGGCGGTGGAGAGTGCGCGGGCGCGGGGCCTGTCGGCACCTGCAGCCACCGGGATGTCCGGTCGTCCCACCATGTCGAGAACGCGCAGAGCATTCGTCGTGGTGTTCTCCAGAGTCACATTGCCCGCGACCGTGGTGACCGCGCGGAGGTCGATCGCGGGGTCCGCGACGGCGAGCATGATCGCGAGGGCATCGTCGTGGCCAGGATCGCAGTCGAGGATGACCGGGATCGACACGGTTAGAACACGTCCACAGGGGTATAGGTGCCCCATGCATCGCGAAGGGCATCGGAAACCTCGCCCACCGTTGCGCGTGCGCGAAGCGCATCCTTCATGGGATAGAGCAGGTTGCCATCGCCCGCGGCAGTGTCGCGGATCACCTGGAGCAACCTCGCGACCTCCGCGTTGTCGCGGCTCGCCCGCAACGTCGTCAGCCGCTGTGCCTGGGTGGCCTCGATGCTCGGATCCACCTGCAAGGGCTCGTAGTGCTCGTGATCATCGATCGCGAATTTGTTGACGCCCACGATTACCCGCTCGCCCGCATCGATCTCGTTGGTGACCGCGTAGGCCGAGCGCTCGATTTCGGCTTTCTGGAAGCCGGCTTCGATTGCGGCAACCGCACCACCCATGTCTTCGATCCGGTCGATGAGTGCCAGGGCCGCGGCCTCGATGTCGTCGGTCATGGATTCGATCACGTAGGACCCGGCGAAGGGATCGACCGTCTTCGTGACGTCGGTTTCGTACGCGAGGACCTGCTGGGTGCGCAGGGCCAGTCGAGCCGCCTTCTCCGTGGGCAACGCGATCGCCTCATCGAAGGAGTTCGTATGCAGGGACTGCGTGCCCCCGAGGACCGCGGCAAGACCCTGCACCGCGACGCGGACCAGGTTGACCTCCGGCTGCTGCGCGGTGAGCTGCACTCCCGCGGTCTGGGTGTGGAAGCGCAGCATCCAGGACTTCGGATCCTGGGCACCAAAGCGCTCCCGCATCACCTTCGCCCAGATGCGACGTGCCGCGCGGAACTTCGCCACTTCTTCGAGGATCGTCGTCCGCGCGACGAAGAAGAAGGCGAGACGGGGTGCGAATTCATCGACATCCTGTCCCGCCTCCACGGCAGCTCGCACATACTCGATGCCATCGGCGAGAGTGAAGGCGATCTCCTGCACGGGGGTGGCGCCAGCCTCCGCCATGTGGTAGCCGGAGATCGAGATCGTGTTCCACTTCGGGATCTCGGCGCGGCAGTAGGTGAAGATGTCGGTGATCAGTCGCAAGGACGGTGCCGGCGGATAGATGTAGGTACCGCGCGCAATGTATTCCTTGAGGACGTCGTTCTGGATCGTGCCATTGAGCGCTGTCGGATCGATCCCCTGCTCCTCAGCCACCAATTGATAGAGCAGTAGCAAGATCGCTGCAGGCGAGTTGATCGTCATCGAGCTGGAGACCTGGTCGAGGGGGATCCCGTCGAAGAGGGTGCGCATGTCCTCGATGGAGTCGATCGCCACACCCACCTTGCCCACCTCGCCATGCGCGAGCGGGTGGTCGGAGTCGTAGCCCATTTGGGTCGGCAGGTCGAAGGCGACCGAAAGTCCCGTGGTGCCCGCGGCGAGGAGTTGCTTGTACCGGGCGTTCGACTCCGCGGCGGTGCCGAATCCCGCGTACTGGCGCATGGTCCACGGGCGGCCGGTGTACATAGTGGGATACACCCCACGTGTGAAGGGGTACTCCCCCGGTGCGCCGAGCTGCTCCCGCGGCGACCAGCCCTCCAGGTCACCGGCGTCGTAGACCGCCGAGATCGGCAGGCCCGACTCCGACCGTGCGGAGTCGTCGCTAGTCGGCATCCTTCCGAACCTTGATCTTGCTGCCCAGCCAGAGCAGGGGGTCGTACTTGCGATCGGCGACCCGCTCCTTCAGGGGGATCAAGGCGTTATCGGTGATCTTGATGTGCTCCGGGCATACCTGCGTGCAGCACTTGGTGATGTTGCAGTAGCCGAGTCCCAGTTCCTCCTGGGCGAGTTCCTGACGGTCCAGGGTGTCCAGCGGGTGCATGTCGAGTTCGGTGACGCGCATGAGGACCCGCGGCCCGGCGAAGTACTTCTTGTTCTCCTCATGATCGCGCACCGCGTGACAGGTGTTCTGACAGAGAAAGCACTCGATGCACTTGCGGAATTCCTGGCTGCGCGAGACGTCCTCCTGGGTCATCCGGTACTCGCCCGGCTTGAGCCCCTCTGGCGGCTGAAACGCCGGCACCTCGCGTGCCTTGACGTAGTTGTAGGTCACGTCAGTGACCAGGTCGCGAATCACCGGGAAGGTGCGAAGGGGCGTGATGGTGACCGGTTCACCCTCGGGGAGGGAGTTCATCCGGGTCAGACACATCAGACGCGGCTTGCCGTTCACCTCGGCGCTGCAGGAGCCGCACTTGCCGGCCTTGCAGTTCCAGCGAATGGCGAGGTCGTTCTCCTGCTCCGCCTGGATCCGATGCAGGACGTCGAGGACAACCTCACCCTCATTGACCTGAGTGGAGTAGTCCTGGAGGGACCCTTCACCCTTGTCACCGCGCCAAATGCGGAATAACGCCGTATAGCTCATGTCTACCCCTGTCCCGCTGTGTCGAGTTCCGCCGCGGTCATGTACTTGCCCAGTTCGACTTCATCGAAGAGGGCCTGGAGATCATTCGTCATCGACACCAGCGACTTTTTCTCCACCACGAGTTCGCCGTCGTCGACCGTGCAAACCAAGTTCACCTTGCGCCAGTAGGGATCCATCATCGGGAAGTCATCGCGCGTGTGGCCACCGCGCGACTCCTGGCGGGTCAGCGCCGCGAGGGCGATGCACTTGGACACCAGCAGTTGCTTCGGGAGATCGAGTGCCAGGTTCCAGCCGGGGTTATACGAGCGCCCACCCGTGGTGTTCAGGAACGCGATCCGCATCGTGAGGTCCTCGATGCTCTTCAGCGCCAGGGTCATCTCGTGCTCGGTGCGGATGATCCCGACGAGATCGTTCATGACCTCCTGCAGCTCATGCTGGATGGTGTACGGGTTCTCGCCCCCGGTCATCGTGAACGGCTTGAGTGCCCACTCGAGGGCATCCGTGACATCGTTCTCGTTGATCGCTGGGCGCCAGCCCTTGGTGGCCGCTGCATCGACGTACTCGGCCGCGTAGATGCCCGCGCGGCGACCGAAGACGAGGAGGTCGGACAGCGAGTTGCCGCCGAGCCGGTTCGAACCATGCAGTCCGCCGGCTGCCTCACCCGCGCAGAACAGCCCGTTCACGCCGACGGCCGCCGTGGTGTCGGGGTCGACCTCCACACCGCCCATGACGTAGTGGCAGGTGGGACCGACCTCCATCGGCTCCTGCGTGATGTCGACGTCGGCGAGCTCCTTGAACTGGTGCCACATCGAGGGCAGCTTCGCCTTGATGACATCGGGGGCGAGGCGCTTGGACACATCGAGGTAGACACCGCCGTGGGGGGAGCCACGCCCGGCTTTGACCTCGGCATTGATCGCGCGCGCGACCTCATCGCGGGGAAGCAACTCCGGCGGACGCTTATTGTTGTCCGGATCGGTATACCAGCGGTCCGCCTCTTCCTCAGTGTCGGCGTACTGAGATTTGAAGACCTCGGGGATGTAGTCGAACATGAAGCGGCGACCCTCAGAGTTGGTCAGCACCCCGCCGTCACCGCGGACGGACTCGGTGACCAGTAGGCCGCGCACGCTCGGCGGCCACACCATGCCCGTGGGGTGAAATTGGACGAACTCCATGTTGATCAGCGAGCCACCGCACTCCAGGGCGAGGGCGTGTCCGTCGCCCGTGTACTCCCAGGAGTTGCTGGTGACCTTGAAGGACTTGCCGATTCCGCCCGTGGCGATGACCACGGCCGAGGTCTCGATCACGATGAACTCACCGGTGGTGCGCCAGTAGGCCAGGACGCCGCTCACCCTGCGGTTGTCCCCCTCGCCGGTCATGAAGATCTTGGTGACAGTGCATTCGGCGAACACCCGGATACCGGACTCGTAGTCGCCGGTGGCCTTGAAGTCCTGCTGTTGCAGAGCGACCACCTTCTGCTGGAGCGTGCGGATCATCTCCAGTCCAGTGCGGTCTCCCACATGCGCGAGCCGGGGGTACTCGTGGCCGCCGAAGTTGCGCTGGCTGATCCGACCGTCCTTGGTGCGATCGAAGAGCGCGCCCCAACTCTCCAACTCCCAGACGCAGTCGGGGGCCTCCTTGGCGTGGAGTTCGGCCATCCGGTAGTTGTTGAGGAACTTGCCTCCGCGCATGGTGTCGCGGAAATGCACCTGCCAGTTGTCCTTGGGGTTCACGTTCGCCATCGACGCGGCGATCCCGCCCTCCGCCATGACGGTATGTGCCTTGCCGAAGAGGGACTTGCTCATCACGGCAACCGTCTTGCCCGCCTCACGGGCGCTAATGGCCGCGCGCAGTCCGGCTCCACCGGCGCCGATCACGACGACGTCGTACGAGAGCTTCTCGTAATCACTCATGGCGTCTCCCTCGATCAGAAGAAGTAGAGGTTGGGGATGGTGTCGGTGGCAACGAGCAGGACATACACGTCGGCGAACGCAACGCCGAGGAGCGAATACCAGGCATAGCGCGGGTGATTGCCGTTCAGTCGCGAGACCCAGGTCCACATCTTGTACCGGACCGGGTGCGCGGAGAAGTGCTTGAGGCGTCCCCCGATGGCGTTGCGGCAGGAGTGGCAGGACAGTGAGTAGAGCCACAACAGGGTTGAGCTGGTCAGCAACACGAGCGTGCCCACGCTCATGTGCCCCCATTCGTAGTTCTCGTTGCGGAAGGCGATGACGGCGTCGAAGGTGAGGATGACATTGAACACGAGACCGATGTAGAAGAAGTACCGGTGCGAGTTCTGCAGGATCAATGGGAAGCGCGTCTCCCCCGTGTACTTCTTGTGCGCATCGGGGATGGCGCATGCCGGCGGGGAGAGCCAGAAGGACCGGTAATACGCCTTCCGGTAGTAGTAGCAGGTGAGTCGGAACCCGAGGGGGAAGGCCAGGATGATCAGCGCCGGGGACAGCACCCACCAGGACCCGAAAGGCGTCCCGAAGTCCGAGGAACCGGGAACGCAGCTCGTGGCCAGGCAGGGTGAGTAGAACGGGGAGAGCAGGGGCGCCGCGTAGTAGTAGCTGTTCTGGAAGGCCCGGATGGTCGAGTAGATGATGAAGGCGACGAGGACACCCGCGGTGATGGCCGGCTCGACCCACCACTTGTCCGTGCGCAGGAAACGAGCGGAGATGCGGGCGCGCTCGCCGTTCGGTTGCCCGGACGACGCCTGTGGCGGTGTCGCCAGAGCCATGGGGGCCTCCTCAGCCTCGAATGCCGCAATAGTAGGGGCGCTCCCGGGGACCCGCAGCGAGAGATCGTGCGACATCCATCACAGGTTCACCCGGTGAGCCGGGACGTCAGCCGCCGTTCACCGACGGATCGACCTCCACCAGGATCTTCGGCCTCACCCGGCGTCCCGTGAGAAGGGCATGCGCCGCCTGCGGGAAATCCGCGAAGGGGAACCGGCTATCGACGAGCTCCCCGGGCCGGATCACACCGGCCGCCATGAGACGAAGCACCCGGTCGTATTGCTGAACCCCGTGCAACACGCCGCTGATTGTCACGTTCTTGAGTACCACCGGGGCCAGCGAGAACCCATTCACCGCTTCCGCAGAGACTCCTGCGAGAGCGATGCGGGCTCCGGCATCGGCCATGCGCAGTAGGGCATGGGTCGCCGCCGCATCACCCACGAAATCGATGATCACGTCGTAGGCATCTTCGGGTGCATCGGCGAGTGGACGCGCGCTGACGCCGAGGGCCGCCATCTGGCTCAACCCGTGCGGGGAAGATCCGAAGGCATCCACGCGTGCACCCATGCCGATGAGCACCTGCACGGCTACCTGGGCCAGCGTGCCCGTACCGATCACAGCCACGCGGTCTGACTCCGTGGCGCCTGCCACCGCGATGCCCTGCAGCGATGTCACCGAGGGTTCGCACAGTGCCGCATCCGCGAGCGAGACCGCATCCGGCACGGGCGTGAGGTTGGCCGCGGGAATGGTGATGAAGTTTTGCGCTGCGCCGGGGACCGTTCCCCACACACCAAGCTCACTTCTATCCCGGCACTGATTGATCGAACCGGCACGACAGCGATCGCAGGTCCGGCACGGGATGAAGGGGTGCCCCACCACGCGTTCACCGACGTACCGACCTTTCACACCGTCGCCGAGCGACTCGATCACCCCTGACCATTCATGCCCGACAACGAACGGATGCTTTTGCTTACCCTGCAGAACGAAGGGGCTCGTTCCCGCGATGAGCGCGGCATCGGTGCCGCAGAAGCCCACGTAGGCGATACGGACCACCACTTCATCGGATAGTGGCGGACGCACGGGCCACGGTTCCACCGCCACCTGGCCGGGTCCCCGAACGACGGCGGCGGAGTTCTCCACGCCCTGAGCCTTCACAGGTCGACGGCGAAGTACTGCGTCTCGAGGAATTCGTGGAGTCCGGCGAACCCACCCTCGCGCCCGAGCCCGGATTCCTTCATCCCGCCGAAGGGCGCCGCCGGATCGGATGCGATTCCCCGGTTGATCGCCACCATCCCGGACTCGATACGCCGCGCTACGCGAATCCCCTCCCCTGCATCACGGGCATAGACATAGGAGATCAGCCCGTACTCGGTGTCATTGGCCATCCGGATCGCCTCGTCCTGATCCGTGAAGGTCACGATCGGGGCGATGGGCCCGAAGATCTCGTTGCGGGTCAACGTGGATCCGTGCTCGACGTCGCGCACGATGTGTGGCGCGATGAATGCGCCATGGGCGGGAGCCTCGGAGACAGCGATCGGCTCCGCGCCCTCAGCCGCGGCCTGATCCACCAGATCGAGGATCTTGTCGCGTTCCTTCACGCTGACCATCGCGCCCAGGTCGTTGCCCTGGTCGATTCCCGGGCCAATACGGAGTGCAGTCAGCGCGGCACTGAATCGCGTCGAGAAGGCCTCGACGAGGGACTCGTGGACGTAGAAGCGATTCGCGGCGGTGCAGGCGGAACCACCGTTGCGCATCTTGGCGATCATCGCCCCTTCGACCGCCTTGTCGACATCGGCGCCCTCGAGGACGAGGAATGGCGCGTTGCCGCCCAATTCCATGGACGAGGGAAGCACACGGCGTGCGGTCTGTTCGAGGAGCAACTTCCCGACGTAGGTGGATCCGGTGAACGAGAGCGTGGCCACGCGCGGGTCGGCCAGGATCGCTTCGGAGACCGATCCCGATGTCGACGTGGTGATCACATTGAGCACACCGGCAGGCAACCCGGCGCGCTGCATGACATCGGCGATCCAGAGCGCAGTGAGCGGCGTCTCCCCCGCAGGCTTGAGAACCGCAGTGCACCCCGCGGCGAAGGCGGGCGCCAATTTGCGCGTCGCCATCGCGGCCGGGAAGTTCCACGGCGTGATCATGTAGGCGACGCCCATGGGCTGGTGGTCGACGA
>JBJTBD010000013.1:0-34396 GCA_046091195.1 Actinomycetota bacterium | reverse complement strand
GGAATAGTGGAGTGAATCGTGTACGCCATCGTTCGTGCCGGAGGCCGGCAGGAGAAGGTCGCCATCGGCGACCTCGTGGTCATGGACCGCGTCACCGGTGAGCCCGGTAGCTCCGTTTCCCTCCCGGCCGTGCTGGTGGTGGATGGCGCGAAGGTCACCTCGGATGCCGCTGCACTCGCGAAGGTCTCGGTCACGGCGGAGATCGTCGATCACCGTCGCGGTCCCAAGATCGACATCCTCAAGTACAAGAACAAGACCGGGTACCGCAAGCGCATGGGCCATCGTCAGGAACTGACCGCGGTGCGCGTCACCGGGATCAGCACGGGCAAGTAGGAGTAGTCATGGCGCATAAGAAGGGTGCATCGAGCACTCGCAACGGTCGCGATAGCAACGCCCAGCGTCTCGGAGTGAAGCGCTTCGCCGGCCAGGAGGTCAACGCGGGCGAGATCATCGTGCGTCAGCGCGGGACCCACTTCCACCCGGGCACCAACGTGGGGCGTGGCGGCGACGACACCCTCTTCGCCCTCGCAGCGGGGACCGTCGAGTTCGGAAGCCATCGCGGACGCCGGGTCGTCAACATCGTGGCGGCCTCCTAGAGGACGCGATCGACATGCGAGGGCGGGTCCACTGACCCGCCCTTTTGCATGGGGAGGAGGAATCACATGGCGATGTTCGTCGACCGGGTCCTCATCCACGCCAAAGCAGGCAATGGCGGCAACGGATGCGCCTCGGTTCATCGCGAGAAGTTCAAGCCCCTCGGGGGTCCCGACGGCGGGAATGGTGGGCGCGGCGGAGACATCGTTGCTGTTGTCGACCCGCACATCACCACGCTTCTGGAGTTCCACCGATCACCCCATCGCACCGCCGGGAACGGACGTCCGGGACAGGGATCCCATCGGAATGGCGCCGAAGGTGAGGACATCGTCCTCCGCGTCCCCTCTGGAACACAGGTCACCACCGTGGCGGGTGAGGTGCTTGCGGATCTCGTGGGATCGGGTGAGCAGTTCATGATCGCCCAGGGAGGTCGGGGTGGCCTGGGGAATGCAGCGCTTGCCTCGCCACGTCGCAAGGCCCCGGGCTTCGCCCTGCTCGGTGAGCCCGGTGAGCAACGAGAGATCATCCTCGAGCTCAAGACGGTCGCCGACGTCGCACTCGTCGGATACCCGAGTGCGGGGAAATCCAGTCTGATCGCCGCGATGTCGGCCGCGCGCCCGAAGATCGCGGACTACCCCTTCACGACGCTGGTGCCGAACCTCGGGGTCGTGACCGCGGGTGATGTGGTGTACACGATCGCCGATGTCCCCGGGCTGATCCCCGGCGCCGGTCGCGGCAAGGGTCTGGGCCTGGAGTTCCTGCGCCACGTCGAGCGGTGTCAGGTGCTGGCGCACGTCATCGACTGCGCCGCCATCGAACCGGGTCGCGATCCGGTCGCTGATCTCGATGTCATCGAGGCTGAACTCGCCGCCTACGGAGGTTTGCAGGACCGGCCGCGGGTTGTGGTGCTCAACAAGATCGACCTCCCCGATGGTCGGACCATGGCCGAACTGGTGACTCCGGCACTCCTCGAGCGCGGGTACCCGGTCTTCCCGGTCTCCGCCGTCACGCACGAGGGACTCCGTGCCCTGTCTTTCGCGCTCGCGGACCGAGTGCGGCAGTCGCGGGCCATCACCGTGGAGGCGGCGGTTCCGCGCATCGTGATCCGTCCGGTCGACGACCAAGGGTTCACCGTCATCCGTGAGGGCGATGCCTTCCGGGTGCGCGGTCAGCGTCCGGAGCGTTGGGTGCGCCAGACGGACTTCAGCAACGACGAGGCCGTCGGGTATCTCGGTGATCGCTTGGCGCGCCTGGGCGTGGAGGAGGAACTGGTTCGACTCGGGGCCCAGCCGGGGAACGAGGTTCGCGTGGGATCCGACGACAATGCTGTGGTGTTCGATTGGTATCCGACGATCGGCTCCGTTCCGCACCAGGGACCGCGCGGGACAGACGTCCGACTCGACCTGGACCACCGCGATCTTGTCGATGGAGGTGACGACGATGACAGCTGACGATGTGCGCGCGCGTATTGCGCAGGCACCGCGGATCGTGGTCAAAGTCGGGTCGTCGTCCCTCACCCACGACGGTGCCCTGGACCCGGATCGTCTCCGCGCCCTGGTCTCCGTCGTCGCGCAGCGTCGTCAGCAGGGAACGCAGGTCGTGCTGGTGTCGAGTGGTGCCATCGCGAGCGGAATGCCCTCGCTGGGACTGCGCGCGCGGCCGCGGGATCTCGCCACCCAGCAGGCGGCCGCCAGCGTCGGGCAGGGGCTGCTCATCGCGCATTACACGTCAGCCTTCGCCACACATGGATTCACGGTGGGCCAGGTCCTGCTCACATCCGACGATGTCACGCGGCGCACGCACTATCGCAATGCCCAACGCACTTTCTTCCGGCTGCTCGAGCTGGGCATCGTGCCGATCGTCAACGAGAACGACACCGTGGCCACCGATGAGATCCGGGTGGGTGACAACGATCGACTCGCGGCATTGGTCGCCCATGTGGTGCAGGCCGAGGCGCTGATCCTGCTGTCCGACGTGCCCGGTCTCTACGACGGACCTCCCGAGCGCGCGGATGCGCGGTTCATTCCCGAGGTGCACTCGGCCGCCGATCTCGCCGATGTCTCGATCGGGGGCGTGGGATCCGCGGGTGTCGGACTCGGTGGGATGTCGTCGAAGGTGCAGGCAGCGGGGATCGCGGCCTCCGCCGGGATCCCGACCCTCGTCGCAGCGACGGCGAATGCCGCCGAGGCACTGGGCGCGGCATCCGTCGGCACCGTCTTCCACCCCACGGGAACGCGCACCTCCACGCGCCTGCTGTGGCTGGCACATGCCACGACCCCCACGGGCTCGCTCGTCTTGGACGCCGGAGCGGTGGAGGCGATCGTGGAACGCCGGTTGTCCCTGTTGCCCGCGGGCATCACTGGGGTCAACGGGACGTTCCTCGCGGGTGATCCGGTGGACCTGGTCGACGAAAACGGAGACACCGTCGCCCGTGGTCTGGTCAACTTTGACGCGAGTGAGTTGCCCTCTCTGGTGGGGCGATCCACTCGCGATCTGGCCCGCGAACGCGGACCGGAGTACGAGCGGGAGGTTGTCCACCGAGACGATCTGGTGGTGCTCCGCGGATTGGGGTGAGCGTGAGTCAGGAGACCAGCCCCCTGCGCGTGATCAGCCCTCCTCGCGAGCCCGAGCACATGTGGCACGTCACACTCACCGTGTGCGGCGAGGTCCAGGATCCCGGTGCGGTCCGGTCGGCACTCCAACGACTCAGCGAGCGGCACCCCTTTCTCATGGACGCGCGGTATTCCGGTGATCGAGCCGAGATCCGCTACTGGGAGGAGGCCGAGAACCTTGCGACCGCCGTCGACCTCGCCTCGCGGGTGTGGCGGATGAACGCGGACGCTGCCGGACTTCCCGGTTGGCATGTGGTGGGGGTTGAGGTCGTCGATCGGGCCACGATGCGTCACCGCGGTGAGCGGGATGCCGGACTGCGCCTGGCTGGCGGACGGATCACGCCGCTCTGACGCCGTACGCTGGGCGTATGGACGATCGCGAGGATGTACTTGCCTGCGCCCGACGGGCACGGGTAGCCGCCCGCGTGCTCCGGACGTTGAATCGCAACGCCAAGGACACCGCCCTGCACGCGATGGCAGATGCCCTCGTGGCCCAGGCCGACCGCATCGTGACGGTTAATGCCGACGACGTCATGCGGGCACGCGGCAACGGCACGTCCGAGGCGATCATCGATCGGCTCACCCTGACCCCCGATCGTGTCGGGGCGATCGCCGATGCCCTCCGCGATGTCGCAGCGCTTCCCGATCCCGTCGGGGAAGTGGTGCGCGGGTACAGCGTTCCCAATGGTCTGCAGATCCGTCAGGTCCGGGTTCCCCTGGGGGTCGCAGGCATGATCTACGAGGCGCGCCCGAATGTGACCGTCGACGCCGCAGGTTTATGTCTGAAGAGCGGCAACGCGGCCCTGTTGCGCGGCTCCTCCTCGGCCGCAGCGAGCAATGCGGTCCTCACCGAGGTCATGCGCGAGGCTCTCGTGGCCTGCGGGCTTCCCGCGGACGCAGTGCAACTCGTGCCGGGAGATTCCCACGAATCGGTGAAGCATCTGATGACCGCGCGCGGCCTCGTTGATGTGCTCATTCCGCGAGGCGGCGAATCCCTCATCCGCAGCGTGGTGGAGAACTCGACTGTGCCGGTGATCGAAACGGGGGTCGGCAACTGCCACGTCTACGTGGATCGTGACGCGGACCTCGACAAGGCAGTCGCGATCGTGATGAACAGCAAGGCGCAACGGGTGAGCGTGTGCAACGCGGCCGAGACCCTGCTCGTTCACGCGGACATCGCCGATGCCTTCCTGCCGCGGCTCCTGGCCGCGCTCCGTGAGGCCGGGGTCACCATCCACGGCGACGAGCGTTTCGCGCTGCACGCCACCTCCGCGGGCATCGATTTCGCCGTGGTCACCGACGCGGACTGGGCCGCCGAGTACTACTCCCTCGATATCGCCGCGGGCATCGTCGACGACATCGATGCGGCGATCGCACACATCCAGCGCTGGTCCTCCGGTCACACCGAGGCCATCGTCACGGATAGCCAGTCGGCGGCCCAGCACTTCATCGCCCACATCGACTCCGCGGCGGTCATGGTCAATGCATCCACCCGGTTCACCGACGGTGGCGAGTTCGGATTCGGGGCGGAGATTGGCATCAGCACCCAGAAGTTGCATGCCCGGGGTCCCATGGGATTGACTGAATTGACCACGACAACATTCATCGTCACGGGAGACGGCCACATCCGCACGTGAGGGTAGGCTGATCATCAGGAGGCATCATGAATTGGATTGGCGCTGCGGTGGCGGCAAGTGAGGCGGGGGAGCACGGTGGCGGGGTTTCGCCATACGTCTTCGGAGGCTTCGCGTTCCTGGTCTTGGGTGCCCTGCTGGTCGTCACGATGATGATCAACGTCGATCGCTGAACTTCCTTCATGCGCCATCGCATCGGGGTGATGGGGGGAACCTTCAACCCCATCCACCACGGTCACCTCGTTGCGGCTTCGGAGGTGGCGCACCGGTTTGATCTGCAGCGCGTCATCTTCACCCCCACCGGAGTGCCCTGGCACAAGGCGCCCCTCGGCCTGGCGAGCGCCGAGGATCGGTACCTGATGGCCGTGATTGCCACAGCATCCGATCCGCGCTTCGAGGTCTCGCGGGTGGACATCGATCGCGAAGGACCCACGTACACCGTCGACACCCTGAGGGATCTCCAGGCGCAGTTCGCGGAGGAGTCGCCCGCGGATACCGCGGACTGGTTCTTCATCACGGGTGCCGATGCCCTTGCAGACATCGTGGGGTGGCGGGACCCGGACGGGATCCTGGCCCGCGCCCACCTCGTGGGTGTCACCCGACCTGGACACCGACTGAGCAACCCGGGTCTGCCGAGTGATGCCGCGACCTTGGTCGAGGTCCCCGCGCTCGCCATCTCCAGCACGGATATCCGCGAACGCATCCATGCGGGTGCACCGATCGACTACCTGGTGCCGGGTGGGGTGGCCCTATGGATCGACAAGCATGATCTCTACCGATGAAGGGAACCAATGGCAGCGTCCGATGAGGCGATAGCGCTAGCCACCGCTGCAGCGGAGGGTGCCGCGGACAAGTTGGCGACCGACATCGTCCTGCTCGATGTCAGCGAACAACTTGTGATCACCGATGTCTTCGTGTTGTGTTCAGCCGCCAATGAGCGTCAGGTCAAGGCGATCGTCGACGCGGTGGAAGAGCGCCTGCATGGAATGGGTGCGAAGCCCCTGCGTCGCGAAGGCGAGCACGAAAGCCGCTGGGTGCTCCTCGACTATGGCGACATCGTCGTGCACGTGCAACTGGCGGAGGAGCGGATCCACTACGCGATCGAGCGGTTGTGGAAGGACTGCCCGGTGGTGCCGCTTCCTCCTGCCGTGACCGCTGACCACCGATGAGCGCCAACCGACGCCTGGTCCTCTGGCGCCACGGGCGCACTGCCTGGAATGCCGAGCAGAGATTTCAGGGCCAGACCGATATAGCACTCGACGAGGTCGGGATGGAACAGGCGCGGATGGCGGCTCAGTTCCTCCAGCACCTCACCCCCGACCGCATCATCGCCTCCGATCTGCAGCGCGCGGCAGTCACCGCGCAGATGCTCGGCGACCTCGTCGGTCTTCCGGTGATCACGGACCCGGACCTGCGCGAAACGTTCGCCGGGACGTGGGAGGGCTTGGTGCGCGCCGAGTTGATGCGCGATCACGCTGCCGACTTCACTCGATGGGCGTGGGATTCCCATACGCGGCCTGGGGGCGGCGAATCCCGCGTGGAGGTGGCCGAGCGGATGGTGCGGGCCATCGACCGCGAGCTCGCGCACGTGCCGGAGGGTGGGACGCTGATCATCGCCACCCATGGCGGCGCCGCGCGTGCCGCCATCGCATCACTTCGCGGGTTGCCCCCGGACCACTGGTCGTGCCTCGGCGTCTTGAGCAATTGCGCATGGTCCGTGGTGCGCGAAGACGCCACGGGTTGGCGCCTTCAGGAGTACAACGCGGGTTCACTTCCGCAACCGGCCCTGGCCGACGACCGATAGTCGACCCTCAGGTACGCTGCCGTGTCCCACCGGGGCTGTAGCGCAGTTGGTAGCGCACCTCCATGGCATGGAGGGGGTCAGGGGTTCGAATCCCCTCAGCTCCACCGCGCGTAGACCACCGTCCGGGTCCACTCTCGGCGGTCAGGTTTTCGGGTGTTGCGAGTCCGATCTGGACTACCCGAGCGGCGTCAGCCCGACGATGTAGACGGGGCGGGATGCTTAACGGACTCAACCGTCTCGTCGTCCGCGTGCTTATCCGCGCGACGCAAGAGGACGTAGCCCAGCAGACCGCCAAGGAGCATCAGCACGGCGGTGATGTACATCATCGTGGCAAAAGCACCGCCGTAGGACACGGTCGCGTCTGCCAGCGCCTCCTTACCCACGGATGTCGTGGGCGCAGTGCTCTGTGCGGCGTACGTCGTGACGGCGTCGAGGCCGGTGCCCACCTGAGTGGCGGGGACACCCGCAGCTTCTAGCTTGGCGACTGTGCCGCCGAGGGTGAGCTTGTCGATGACGATGGTGGAAGCCGCAAAGCCGATCGCGTAGAAGAATTGACCGAAGGTCAGACGTGAGCTCGATACGGGACCGAAGTACTTTGCGGGGGCCTCCTTCAAGATGAGCGCGCCGTAGGGCACGGCGGCAATCACCACGCCTGCGCCCACGAGGAACTCGCCGGGGAGGAAAGTCCAGAGGGACTTCCCGGTATGCGTAAGGGCCAGCAGAACCATGCCCACGGCGCTCACGACTCCGCCCAGGAGGAGCACTGCGCGCGCGGACAACTTGCCCGACGACATGAGGCGGCCGGTGACTAGGCCCGCAACGATGCCGGCCAAGAGCAGCGGCAACTGCCACATGGCAACCTGGAGGGTCTTCAGCCCGTTGACGTATTGCCAGAGGTTGGTCAGCTGCAGGAAGGCCACGGCATTGCCGAAGTTGTAGACGAAGCCCGCGACAATCGCTGCCAAGAATATGGGGTTCTTCAAGATCTTCACGGGGAAGAACCGCTTGTCGTCGCGCGACTCCCAGATCACCCAAACGATGAGAAGCGCGATCCCGACTCCAATACCGCCCAGGGCGATGGGGCTGGTCAGGCTCTTGCCGAGTTCGCTGATTCCGCCCAGGAGGCCGATGATGCCGAGCCCGAGCAGGACCTGACCGAGGATGTCCTTGCCAGGGAGCTTCAGTCGGGGCTCTTTGGGGAGCAGGATCGGCACGATGAAGAAGCTGATCGCACTCGCAATGGGTATGACGAGGAATGCCGTGCGCCATTGAATGGATGACAGCGCGCCGCCGATGAAGGTGAGAATCATCGTCGACACCATGAGCACTGCGGTGAACATGCCCATGGCCGCGGCCAACTTGCCGGGCTTGGCTGCGGCGCGAATGTAGGCGAACGCCGCGCCGTAGACCGCGCCGAGACCGATACCGGCGATAACACGCCCTACGAGATAGACGGGCGTGTCTGGAGCAAGGAATACGACGAGGTCGCCGACGATCGTCACGACCAGGGCAACTTGCAGAACCTTGCGTCGGCCGAGGGAGTCTGCGAGCAGACCGGTCGAAATGGCCGTCGCCGCGAGGGCCAGTGTGGAAATGCTCGCCGCGAGTGACGTGCCCCCCATGTCCAGGCCGCGCGCCGCACCCACGAGCGCTGTCGAGGCGATATTGGGGTCTGTGCCCTGAAGCGCTCCGAGAATGCCGAGGAAGGCCAGGGCCAGGGCTGGTTTTTTGACCGGGTTCTGCGCTGGCGAGGCGGGGCTCGCGCCTGGCGTCGGTGCTGCAGCGGACATGGGAACCTCTCGTCTAGGGGTGCACTGATGCTAGGGGTTGATGAAGCGCAATACCGGGAGATTTCCGGTATTCGGCAATTGACCGCGTTGGCATCCGGGCGCCCATTAGCCTTGTCCGACATTCGTGTCTGAGGAGGCTACCCATGTGCACCAATTTCAAGTACCCGACGGCGAAGGACGGCACCTCCTGTGTCGGCCGCACCATGGAGTTTCCCAACGAGATTCCCTGGCAGATCGGCGTAGCCGCCAGTGACTTGAAGGGGGAGTGCACGCTCGTCCCCAACGGGAAGACCTGGCAGGCGAAGTACGGCGTTGTCGGCATGTCGGCCTTCAACAATCCGCAGTGGTACGCGGATGGGATGAATAACGTGGGCCTCTCCGCACACCTGCTCTACATGCCCGACCATTCGACGTACTACCCCCCGAAGGGCGACGGTTCCGACGTCGGGATCCTCGACCTCATCGCCTTCGTGCTTGGTACCTGCTCGACGGTTGTCGAGGCCAAGGCGGCCGCAATGTCCGTCAATGTTGTCAACGTCGATCCCAAGCAAATCCCGGTACCCCTGCCGTGTCACCTCGTCCTTCACGACAAGGACTCGTGCGCGGTCGTGGAATTCCATCCGGAGGGTCCGGTGGCGACCGACAATCCGGTCCAGGTTGCGACCAACTCCCCGTACATCGAATGGCACCTGACGAACGTGTGCAACTACCTGAGTCTTAGCCCGGACAACCCGGCCGCCATCACGATCGGTGGAACGCAGTTCGCCCCCTTTGCACAGGGTCAGGGCTTCCGGGGCATCCCGGGCGACGGTACTTCCCCCTCGCGTTTCATTCGCGCACTCACCGACGTGCGTTTCGCGCCGGCGCCCGCGAACCAGCAGGATGCTGAACTCCAGACCATCCGGGAGTTGCACGGCTTCGACATCGCAACGGGAAGCATCATGGAGCCCGCGATTCAAGGGGGCCTAACGCCCGAGCTCACCATCTGGTCGACGGTGTCCAACCTGACCGGCAATCGCTATCTCTACAACACCTAC
This sequence comes from Actinomycetota bacterium, assembly GCA_046091195.1. Taxonomy (GTDB): domain Bacteria; phylum Actinomycetota; class Actinomycetes; order S36-B12; family S36-B12; genus VGCC01. The sequence goes on along the minus strand of JBJTBD010000013.1, from coordinate 24,925 downwards.
GACGATCCGCAGTGGTTCGTAATCAATGTTGCGACGACGGACTTCAGCACATCGCGATCGGTTGCCTTTACGCACTCGGGCGGCCCGGTTCCCCTCACCGTCTGAAGCCAAACCGTCCGAACGGAGCCCCTCATGCCGACCACGATCCTCAAGGCCGCGTCGATTGTCACGATGGATGTTGCCAATCCGCGAGCCGAGGCAGTCGCCTTCGACGACGCGACCGGTAAGATCCTCGCCGTCGGAACGGTTGCCGAATGCCAGTCGGCGGCGCCCGGTACCGCGGTGACCGATCTCGGTACAACAGTTCTTATGCCCGGCTTCATCGAGGCCCATAGCCACCCGATGCTTGGCGGAATGATCACGCAGACGCCGTCGTACTGGATCGCCCCCTACATGGGCTATCCACATATCAGTGATGTTCACGCACTGTGGACGAAGGTCAACGCCGAACTCCCCCCCGATCAGCCCGTTGTATTCCAGGGCCTTGATCGCCTGCTCCAACAGGCTTCGATGCCGACCAACACAGATCTCGATGCCTTCTTCCCGACCCGTCGCGCTGTCGTGCTCGACAACTCTGGGCACGTGGCCTACTTCAACTCCGCGGTCATCGCCTTCAACAAATGGGCAGGCGGTAAGCCCCCGCCCAATCCGCCGGGTGCGCACTTCGGCCGCAATCCCGACGGAACGTCCAACGGCATCGCCTACGAGACCGCTGCCCAACTCGAGGCCGTACTGCCGACTGTGAAGGACGCGGTTCCCCATCCCCTGGAGTCTGCGGCGCGGTGGTTGCAGTACATGGCGGGCTTCGGTATCACCGCGACCTCGGAAATGACCTACTCCACCAACATGCTCAAGGGTTATGAAGCGCTTACCACCCGCCCGGATTCCCCCGTGCGCATGTCGCTGTATCACATGGCGATCGACTCCGACGCCGGTGTGCAAGTCGAGTCGCCCGACCCCGCGATGCTGCGCAAGCAGGGCGTGAAGTTGTGGGCCGACGGATCTCCCTGGGTCGGATCGATAGCGTCGTCGTTTGCCTACCTTGACACTCCCGCAGTGCAGAAGGCCGAAATCCCGCTGGGTCCCGGTGGTACGACGATGATGAATTACACCCGCGTGGAACTCGATGCTCTGCTGGCGAAGTACGCCCCCATGGGTTGGCAGATGTCCTTCCACGTCAACGGCGACGTGGGCCTCGACATCGTCCTCGATGCATATGAAGAAGCCCTGGTGAACAACAACCTCATGGGCACCGACCACCGCTGGCGCGTGGAGCACTGCGGTGGATGCCGCGGCGACCAATTCGAGCGCGCGGTGTCCATGGGCGTGACGATCTCTCTCGGCCCCTTCCAGTACATCTATTGGGGAGACCTCCTCGATGGCACGATGTTTCCCCCCGAGATCGGCTCCCAGTGGATGCGCTGGGGCGACGCGGTACGCGCCGGGGCTCACCTTTCGTTCCACAATGACGGACCTGTGAGTCCGCCTATCCCATTGCTCAATATTCAGACTGCCATCACGCGCACGACAGACACCGGCCAGGTGCACGGCGCGAATCAGATCATCAGCATCGAGGATGCCCTCAAGGCAGAGACCATCGGTGCGGCATACATGCTGCATCGTGATGATGAGATCGGCTCACTTGCCGTGGGCAAGTTCGCCGATCTTGTCGAGCTCTCGATGGATCCATACCTGGCGGAGCCTCTCAAGCTTGCTTCACAGGTGAAGGTGCAGGGCACATGGCGATCTGGACGCAAGATCGACCTTGATGCCTATATGCAGCAGATCCAGGCGGTGGAAGCCGCGGGCACCCACCCGGTAGATCACGCGACCCCGATCCAAGCCCACAAGTGCTGATAGGTGCACCCGGCATCCCCTCGATACCGGCCACGTTTCGGATGGAGCCGAGCACGCGACCGGACGAGGTGTTCATGAAGATGAGGCCCGCTTCATCGCAGGAAATGAGGAGGGTGGAGCTGTCCGGCGTGACGGCGAGACCCACCGGCTGGTTGTTCTTGCACGACTTCAGGGGGTAGCGGCCCTAGACCTTGGCCGAGGTGAGGTCGACCTTGGCGATAGAGCCCTTGTCGATGACGTAGACGAATGCCGCGGATCCTTTGGGTCCGATCACCAGGGCATCGGCCTGGCCTCCCACGGGCACCTTCTTCACGAGGGCCCCGCTACGTGCGTTGGTGATGCGCACGGCCTTCGCCTGCCAACTGCTCGTAACAACCCGGGTGCCGTCGGGGGTGATGGCGAGTCCCATGGGAGTGGGTCCGATTGGCACCGTGCGCGTGACTGCGGGCGTTGTGGCGTCCACGATCGCCAGGGTTCACGGGCCGCGACCCGTCAGCGCGCTTGAGGCCACAACCTTGGTGGAGCCTGCCGACGCTGCGAGGTTTGGAGAATCGGGCAGTGCCACGTTTGCCGACGCGGCTGCCAATGGAGGGGCGGGATCGGCATACGCCGCGGGTGCGAGCGAGAGCCCGACCGTGCAAAGGGATGCTGCAACCAGTGAAGCCCCAATCCCGATCTATTCACGTTTTATCATCTCCCCGAGTTCCTTGAGCGCTTTCTGTTGCTGCGAGTTCAGTTGCATCAACTCGTCGAAGCGGCCTTCCACGGTTTCCTGCTTAGCGGCGCGACGCCGCATCGGGGTGAGGAAGAGATTGGCGAGGTAACCGGTCAAGGTTCCGAATATGCCGACGCCGACGACGATGATGAACGAGCCCATGATGCGCCCTTGATCCGTAATGGGGTACTCGTCCCCATACCCGACCGTCGCCATGGTCACGATGACGTACCAGAGGGCGTCCGACGCGGATGTGATGTTGGCGCCTGGCACGTCCTGTTCGAGGCGCAGCATTTCGAGGCTGCCGAATTCCAGGACGAGCATGCCGATGAGGAGGAGCATCAGGAGGGCGGTCTCCGCCCGCTCCTTGATCAGTGCCTGACCCACCCGTCGCATGCCGTAGGTGCCGATCAAGCGATAGACGCGGATGAGTCGGAACAGACGCAGGATGTTGGTTTGCTGGAAGGGCAGCGCGGAGATCAAGTCCGCCCACCCAGCACCACGGCCCATGTACTCCTTCTTGGATGGGGCCTTGATGAATCGGACGATGAAGTCCAGCAGGAAGATGAGGGTGAGGACGAGATTCATCACCGTGATGACATCGGCGAGATTCGCATCCCGGACGAAGATCAGGAGGCCGAGGTTCACGATCGACAGGATCGAGAGGCCCGCCATGAAGATCTCATACCCGAGGTTGCCCTCGCTTCCAGCTTCCTCGGCCAACTCCTGGGTATCGGTCACGCGTCCATCATGTCTACCGGGACGTGCTTCATGCTCCACCCACGCCGGTCAGGGATGGGGTTCGCTCTCCAGCGCGGGGGCGCGCCTGGTGGCCAACCACGATCCCAGGAGGATCAGCGGCAGCGCCGCGACCATCCCGAGCGTCAGGGGTTCGGAGAGGATCAGAATGCCGAGCACCACGGCGACGACCGGATTGATGTACGTGATCAGCGTCGTCCGCGAGGGGCCGACCTCCGCAATCAACGCGAAGAAAACGATGAACGCGAGCGCCGAGCAGATCGCGCCGAGGATCAGCACCGACACCCAGGCGCTTGCGGGTATCGGTTCGGTGGGCCATGTGAGCGCTGCGATGGGTGCGAAGAGGATCGTGTTCACGGCCATGGCCGCGGCGATCACGGCGAGGCTCGGCAGCTCACCCAACTTCCGATCCACGATGATCGGACCGAGCGCGTAGCCGAGCACGACGATCACCATGGCGGCGAGTGCCGGGAGGTCGCTTCCGGTGAGGTCGAACCCAACGAGTACTCCGACCCCCGCGAAGCCGATGGTGAGTCCGATCACGCGGCTGCCCGTCAGTCGGTCATCCAGCCCGACGAACCGGGCCAGGATCGCGGTGACGATCGGAACGAGGGCGATCAGCAATGCGGCGAGGGAACTGGTGATCCGCTGCTCCGCCCAGTTCAGGGCAGTCCAGGTGAACGCCATCTCGACGAGGGCGAAGGCGATCACCCAGCGCCAGTGGCCGGCGAGGGATCGCCATTGACCCTTGGCGAGCACGATGGGAAGGAGGAAGACACCGGCGATGGCGACTCGTAGGAACACGAGCGCTCCCGGGGAGAAGGTCTCCACGGCGATCTTGATGAACAGATACGGGATTCCCCAGATCAGCCCGAGGGACAGCAGGAGGAACCATCCGCGCGGAGTCACGCGCGCACGTTAGTGCAGGGGTTTCAGCCTCCAGAGGAAGGTGCCGATGTACACCAACAGTGCCGCGGCAACGGTGAGCCCGAGTCGCAGGGCGAGATCCTCGTCGAGGGGGTCATGGGCGAAACCGATCATGGCCAGGATCCAGATCGTCACACCGGACACCCCGACGTCGTAGTTCACCCAGATGAATGCGATGGCGATCGTTGACCCGATGATGGCGAAAAGCACGTAGAACGTGCTACTGGTCCCGAGCAGCCATCCGGGCAGACCGATGATGGCGACACCGAGGGCCGTCCCCGCGACGCGTTGCACCACCCGCGTCACCGTGCCATTGCGGTCGGGCTTGGTCATCCATGCAACGGCCACCGGCAGCCAATAGGCGTGGGGGATCGACCACAACTCCGAGACGGTGGTGGCGATCACCATGAGGATCGCCAGCCGGATGCCGTGGCGCAGGAATGCTTGCTGCTCCGTGCGGAGTGTCCGAACACTGGGATGGTGCACGGGATCCAGCGGTGGGATCTTCCCGCGGTGACGGATGACCCCCATCACCATGCACGCGAAGGTCTGGATCAGTCCGCCGAGTCCCATGAGGAGGGCTTCCGACGGTGCCTGAGCGGCCTGCATCGGAATGCCGGCATACGCCGCGAACACCACGAGCGACAACATCCCCGTGATGGCGGCACGCGGACCGAGATACCCGACCGCCCCGCAGACGAGGGCCACGGGAACCGTGAGAACGATCGTGAGCAGGATCGAGCCGGAGATTGTGACCGCGAGGGCCATGGCCACCATCAACCAGAGGGTGGTCCACAGCATCGTGCGCCAGCGACGTCCGAAGGGGAGCCCCGACTCAGCGACCGCCGTGAACACCGCCCCGATACTGACCGGGAGGACGAGATCCATCCGCCCTATCGCAACGAGGACGACCAGGATGACGCTCGCCACCGCGGTGCCGCGGATCGCATCCGCCCACTCCGCGCGACTGAAGTCGAACTGCACGAGTGAGCGGCGGATGGTGGGGCGCTCGCTGGCCATAGCCCATTCTCCCGCCCCGCGTCAGCGCCGCAGAGGAATTCGATGATCACCTAGACTCGGGTCGCCGCCGACAGCCAGCCGGAGTGGAGCGCCCCCGCGCTCTGAGAGGAGTGCGTGATGGCCGATCGTGTCGATTCTGTGGTGAATCTTTGCAAGCGTCGTGGATTCGTTTTCCCGTCCTCCGAGATCTACGGTGGTACCCGCTCGGCATGGGACTACGGTCCGAACGGGGTCGAACTCAAGGAGAACGTCCGCCGGCAGTGGTGGCAGCACATGGTGCGTGGACGCGATGACGTCGTCGGGATCGACTCGTCGATCATCCTGGCTCCCCAGGTGTGGGTGGCCTCCGGACACGTGGACGCCTTCGTCGATCCCCTCACCGAGTGCAAGAAGTGCCACAAGCGGTGGCGTGCGGACCAGTTGCTCGAGGCCTACGCCGAGAAGCACGGTCATGAGGCGGCCACCGGCCTGGCGGAGATCACGTGCACGAACTGCGGCACCAAGGGTGACTTCACCGAGCCCAAGGATTTCAACGGGATGCTCCGCACCACCGTCGGACCCGTCGAAGACGCAGGCGCCGTCCATTACCTGCGCCCGGAGACCGCCCAGGGCATCTTCGTGAACTACCTCAACGTGATGAACGCGGCGCGCAAGAAGCCTCCGTTCGGCATCGGTCAGACGGGCAAGAGCTTTCGCAACGAGATCACCCCGGGCAACTTCATCTTCCGCACCCGTGAATTCGAGCAGATGGAGATGGAGTTCTTCGTCAAACCCGGCACGGATGAAGAGTGGCACGAGTATTGGTTGAAGAACCGCTGGGACTGGTACGTCGATCTCGGCATCAACCCGGAGAACCTGCGGTTCTTCGAGCACCCGAAGGAGAAGCTCAGCCACTACTCAAAGCGGACTGTGGATATCGAATACCGGTTCCGTTTCGCCGGGAGCGAGTGGGCCGAGCTCGAAGGCATCGCCAACCGCACCGACTTCGACCTCACGACGCATGGTGAGAACTCGGGCACCGATCACTCGTTCTTCGATCAGGACACGAACGAGCGGTGGGTTCCCTACGTCATCGAGCCTGCGGCGGGGCTGACCCGCGCCGTGCTCGCCTTCCTGCTCGATTCCTACGACGAGGATGAGGCGCCCAATTCGAAGGGCGGCGTCGACACTCGGACCGTGCTGCGCCTCGACCCGCGCCTGGCCCCGGTGAAGGTGGCCGTTCTTCCGCTCTCCCGGAACGCCGACCTTTCACCGAAGGCACGCGACCTCGCCCAGGAGCTGCGGAAGCGCTGGAATGTGGACTTCGACGACGCAGGCGCCATCGGTCGTCGCTACCGCCGTCAGGACGAGATCGGCACTCCGTACTGCATCACCGTGGACTTCGACACCCTCGACGATTCCGCGGTCACCGTGCGGGATCGCGACACCATGACCCAGGAGCGGATCGGCATCGATGCGCTCACCGGGTGGTTGTCCACGCGCCTGCCACCGAGTTAATACTCGTCCGGCCGATCAAGTGGGCACGGTGCCGTGACGGGGCTGCCACAACATGCACACTCGGCATCGAGGAGGTAGCCCGTAAGTTCGTAGTCCTCGAATACAGCTCGAATGACGAGGATGTTGCATCCGCACACCACGCACGCATTCGTGGGGATCCCGCGTTGATCGATCGTTGCGGCGGAGGAACCAGGTTCAGGAACCATCGGCGGCACGCTTGAGCGCCTGACCCGCGGTCACCCGAACCACCGTCCGGGCAGGGATCCGCAATTCCTCACCGGTGCGCGGATTTCGGCCCGTGCGTGCCGCGCGCTGGGCAACGTCGAGGGTGAGGAAACCGGGGATCGCGACCTTCTCCCCTCGGGAAATCGCAGCGGTAATCGCGTCCTGGACAGCCTTCAAAGCAGTATCGACAGTTCCCTGGGGGAGTCCGGAGACGCTGGCAGCTGCGGCGACGAGTTCGGTCCTGTTCATGGCACTCCTTATTGAAAACGATTGTCGTTCACTGTAGCACGGCTCGGCGCGGTCCAGGGGGCGTTAGCCGCCCGGCGGGGCGTAGCCCTCACTCAACACGCGCGCGGCATTGCGTGGCAGGACGAGGCTGGCGAGGAAGCCGAGCAGGACGAAGGCACCCGCGACGAAGGCCACGAGCTTGATCGCGTGGGCGAAGCCGGCGGACGCGGCCTCGGTGATGACGTCCCCGTCGGGCTGCTGGGCCAGTGCGGGTATCGCCTGGCCCGCGGAGGAGGACACGACGTCGGAGATCTGCTGGGCCTGTTCGGCCGGGACGCCGCGGTCGGTGAGTTGGCTGGCCACATTGCCCAGTCCGAGGATCAGCGTGGTGCCGATGATCGCGGTGCCGATCGCCGCACCCACCTGGCGTGAGGTGGACTGCACGGCACTCGCCTGGCCGGATTCCGCAACCGGGATCTCCGAGAGGATCACGCCCGTGAGTTGCGCGGTGGCGAAACCCACTCCGAGACCGTAGATGCACAACCAGGGCGCCATTCCCCATCCGGTGGTCGTGGTGGAGAGCACGAACGCGAGGCCGAAGATGCCGATGGCTTCCAGCAGCATGCCCAGTTGCAAGACGCGCACCGGCCCGAATCTCTGGGAAAGGGGTGCACCCATCCCCGATGCGACAAAGGAACCGATCGCCAAGGCGAGCAGGATCACGCCAGTCTGCAGTGCGTCGTAGCCACGGGTGGCCTGGAGAAACAGGGGGAGGGCGAACAGGAGCCCGAACTCGCCGAGGCTGACGATGAGGGCGACAGCGTTACCGGCGCCGAAGGTCCTGATCCGGAACAGCCGCAGGTCGAGTACGACGATCTTGCCTGCGCGAACACGTCGCGACTCGACGACGAGGAGGAGAGCGAGGAGAACGACGCCGAGCACACCGGAGACCAGCACCAGGGAGATCGAGTCCTTCGGCCAGGTGACACTCCCAATGACGAAGTCCTGGGTGGAGATGACCCAGCCGTAGCGCTGGCCCTCAATCAGCGCGAAGACGAGTCCGATGAGTCCGAACGTGACGAGCAGCGTGCCGGGGACGTCGAGGCCCTGCCGGCTAAGCACGTCACGGGTCTCGGGCACGACGCTGAGGACACCCAGGATCACGATGATCCCGATCGGAACATTGATGAGGAACGCCCAATGCCACGAGGCGTAGGTGGTGAGCCATCCACCGACGAGCGGGCCGAGCGCGGCCATGCCGCCGATGGTCCCGCCCCACACCGCGAACGCCACAGCGCGCGACTTGCCGGTGAAGACGGCGTTGATGATGGATAGCGAGCTCGGCAGGATCATCGCCCCGCCGATGCCTTGGAGCAGGCGAGCACCGACGAGTTCCACCGCTCCACCGGAGACGGCGACGAGCGCGCTTGCGGCGGTGAAGATGATCACGCCGAGCACGAAGAGGCGCTTGCGACCGAAACGATCGGCGAGCCGGCCGAACAGGCTTAGTAGTGATGCGAACGCGAGTGCGTAGGACGCATTCACCCATTCGGCATCGGTTGTGGTGAGGCCGAGATCGGTGATCATCGTCGGGATGGCGACGTTGACCACCGTCGCGTCCAGGATGATCATCGAGACCCCGAGGGCCAGGAAACCCAACGCAATCCATCGACGTGTACCGGTCAGGGTTACTGCCTCGTCGGTCATGACTCTCCTTCTGCCGGGAGGGAGTCTGCCGTACGCGCAGGGCAATGGGAGAATGCAGTGTGAGTGTCGCAACCACTATTCAGGGCCTACGCGTGGGCGACACCGTCATCGATCCGCCGGTGGTGTTGGCTCCGATGGCGGGCATCACCAATCGCGCCTTTCGGCGCCTCTGCCGCGAACAAGGCGCAGGACTCTATGTATCGGAGATGGTGACGTCGCGTGCCCTGGTCGAGCGCAACGCCACCACCATGGACATGGTCACCTTCGCCGAGGACGAGAGCCCACGATCGGTGCAGCTCTATGGCGTGGATCCCGATGTCATGGCCCGCGCCACACGGATCATCGTTGAGGAGGATCGCGCCGATCACGTCGACTTGAACTTCGGATGCCCGGTTCCGAAGGTCACTCGCAAGGGCGGCGGGAGTGCCTTGCCGTGGAAGCGTGACCTGTTCGCGCGCATCGTGCAGGCGGTTGTGGCTGCCGCCGATGATCGTGTGCCCGTCTCGGTCAAGATGCGCATGGGCATCGACGATGATCACCTCACGTACCTCGAGGCGGGTCGCAGTGCGTCGCAGGCGGGTGTCGCCTGGGTCTCACTCCACGGACGCACCGCTGCGCAGATGTACTCCGGTCAGGCGGACTGGTCGGCCATCGCGCGCCTCAAGGAGGAACTCCCCGACACACCCGTTCTGGGAAACGGCGACATCTGGACCGCGCAGGACGCACTCGCCATGGTCGCGCGCACCGGGTGCGACGGGGTAGTCGTGGGTCGCGGTTGTCTGGGCCGGCCGTGGCTCTTCGGCCAACTCGTGGCTGCCTTCCGCGGTGAGCCGATTCCCGACGATCCTGATGTGCGCACGGTGATCGCCACCCTGCGTCGCCATGCCGAACTCCTCTGCTCGGATTACGGAGAGAGGAAGGGATGCCGGGACATGCGCAAGCACATGGCCTGGTACCTGAAGGGCTTCAGCGTTCGGCAGGCCGTCCGGCAATCCCTGGGGACGGTCTCCACGCTCGAGGAACTCGACGACCTGCTTGCCCAGATCGACCCCGACCAGCGGTTCAACGCCGAGGTCGGTGCCGGTCCCCGCGGCCGCACCTCTGGTGGGCGACCCCCGAGCCTCCCCGAGGGATGGCTGGATTCTCCAGATCTGGCCGTCGACCAGTGGGGCGCTGTGGCGGAGGCGGAACTATCCGTGAGTGGCGGGTGACGCACCTCACTCCGACGACACACCCTGTTCGTGTGGCATCACAACGTTTGCATGGTGTGTGTTGGGGGCGTGACGGCAACCCACACCTATGTATACGACTTCACCGAGGGTGATCGGTCGCAGGCCGACCTGCTCGGTGGCAAAGGTGCCAACCTCGCGGAGATGACCCGGTTGGGTCTCCCCGTTCCCCCGGGTTTCACCATCACCACGGAGGCCTGCCGGGTCTTCTTGGACACCGGAGCGAGTCCGGCCGAGCTCCCGGCGCAGATCGAGGCGGCTATCGGACGATTGGAGTCGACGACGGGGCGCACCTTCGGTTCGGTCGAACGGCCTCTTCTGGTCAGTTTGCGCTCGGGTGCGAAGTTCTCCATGCCGGGAATGATGGAGACGGTCCTCAACGTCGGTCTCAACGACGAGACCGTCGAAGGCCTCGCCCGCGCATCTGCGGATCGTCGTTTCGCCTACGACTCGTATCGACGCCTCATCCAGATGTTTGGCAAGACCGTCCTCGGGATCTCGGGACACCAGTTCGAACTCTGCCTGGACAAGGCGCGTGCGGATGCCGGGGTCACATCGGATTCGGACCTCTCGGCCGAACAGATCGAGCAGGTGGTCGCGCGCTACAAGGAGATCATCGAGGAGCGCTCGGGATCACCGTTCCCCCAGGATCCGCGAGCCCAATTGGCCGCGACCGTAACCGCGGTCTTCGCGTCGTGGAACACCGAACGCGCCGTTATCTACCGCAGGCGCGAAGACATCCCCGACGACCTGGGAACCGCAGTGAACATCTGCACGATGGTGTTCGGGAACCTCGGGCAGACCTCGGGCACCGGGGTGTGTTTCACCCGTGACCCGGCCACGGGTCACCGGGGGAGTTATGGCGACTACCTGCCCAATGCCCAGGGTGAGGACGTGGTCGCTGGGATCCGCAACACCCTGAGCCTGGATGAGATGAAGGCCCTGGATCCCGCGGCCCACGACCAACTCCTGCGCACCATGGACCTGCTCGAATCCCACTACCGCGACCTCTGCGACATCGAGTTCACCGTGGAGCAGGGGACGTTGTGGATGCTGCAGACCCGCATCGGCAAGCGCACCCCGGCGGCGGCGTTCCGCATCGCCGTCCAACTCGTCGATGAGGGTGTCATCACCATGGATGAGGCCGTCATGCGCGTGACGGGTGCGCAACTCACCCAGTTGATGTACCCGCAGTTCGATCCGGAGTCGCTGCGCACGCACTTCGTGACGGGGATGGCCGCGTCCCCGGGTGCGGCCGTCGGGCGAGCGGTCTTTGACTCGGCCACGGCCGAGGAGTGGGCGGACCGCGGGGAAAAGGTCATCCTCGTGCGTCGCGAAACCAACCCGGACGATCTCGGCGGGATGATCGCCGCGGAGGGGATCCTCACCTCCCGTGGGGGGAAGACGTCCCATGCGGCCGTCGTTGCGCGCGGCATGGGACGCACGTGCGTCGCTGGTGCCGACCAGCTGGTGGTCGAGGTCGATGCCCGGCGCGCTTCGGCCAACGGGACGATGATCGTCGAGGGCGACGTCATCTCGATCGACGGATCAAGCGGCGAGGTGTATCTCGGCTCGGTACCGGTGATCGAGTCACCGGTCGCCCGGTACCTCGAGTTCGGCCTGGAGCAGGGACTCGCGGGCCTGGGGGAGTCGGACGCCGATCTCGTCCGCGCCGTCCACCGGGTTATGGAGCACGCCGATGCCACGCGTCGGATGTGCGTGCGCGCCAATGCGGACAACGGTGCAGACGCCGCGCGCTCGGTGAGTTTCGGATCGGAAGGAATCGGTCTGTGCCGCACCGAACACATGTTCCTCGGTGATCGCCGGGTCTATGTCGAGCGCATCATCCTCGCCAGCTCATCGGACGAGCAGCAGCGGGCCATCGATGCACTCCTGGAACTGCAGCGGCCGGACTTCATCGAGATCCTCGAGGCCATGGGGGATCGTCCGGTAACGATCCGGCTGCTCGATCCGCCGCTGCATGAATTCCTCCCCGATCGCGCCGAGTTGATGGTGCGCACTGCCCTCGCCGAACGTGATGGCACCACGACGGCCGAGGACGTCGAACTCTTGGCCGCCGTGAATCGACTGCACGAATCGAATCCCATGCTCGGACTCCGCGGTGTTCGCCTCGGATTGGTCATCCCCGGGCTCTACGTCATGCAGACGCGGGCGCTGGCCGAGGCCGTCTGCGAGGTGCGACGCCGCGGCGGCGCACCCCAGGTCGAGATCATGGTTCCCCTTGTCGGTTCGGCGCATGAGTTGCGGTTCATCCGCGCCTCGATCGAGGAGGTGCTCCACGACGTCGGTGCCGCGAACGGAATGCAGCTCGATCTCGCGATCGGAACCATGATCGAGTTGCCCCGGGCTGCATTGCGTGCAGGCAGCATCGCGCGGAGGGCGGACTTCTTCTCCTTCGGCACGAACGACCTGACGCAGACCACCTGGGGGTTCTCGCGTGACGACGTCGAGGCGGCGTTCTTCGCGGCCTACCTGAGCATGGGTGTCTTCACCGTCTCTCCCTTCGAGACCCTCGACGAGGTCGGCGTGGGTCGTCTGGTCCAGATCGCGGTGGAGGAGGGCCGGGCCGCCTCCCCGGGGATGAAGATGGGCGTGTGCGGGGAGCACGGTGGGGACCCGCGGTCGATCCACTTCTTCCATCGGGTGGGCCTGGACTACGTCTCGTGCAGTCCGTTGCGCGTGCCCGTGGCTCGGCTTGAGGCCGGCCGGGCGACCCTGGCCGCCCGAACCTCCACCTCGGCGAGTGCGTGAAATAGCCCTCCACCCCGGTGTGGTGCCACTGATAACAATGGGACAAATGTGAACATTGGGGCGTGGCTGCCCCTCCCCTCGTCACGGCGCGCCCGCATGCCGTGGCTCTCCCGCGGATGGGCGTGCGCGGCCTCGGGACTTGGCTCGGCACCCTGCTCGTCTCGGCACTCCTCCTGATCCCGGTGGGGGCCGCACTCCAGGTGGTCCTCACCGCCCAGGTCGACGACCGCTCGCCGACGCAGGCCCTCGTCGTCCTCAACCCAGCCCGCACCTGGGGGGATCCGGATGAGGCCCGGGTCTCCCGGCTCGATCAGGCGGCGGCGCTTTACCGATCCGGGGTCGCCCCCGTCGTGGTGATCGCCGGTCCGGATCGCATCGAGCGGGTCTCCCGGGACTATCTGATGGGCCTGGGTGTCCCGGACCGCGACATCGTCACCTTCCCCACGGGTTCCGACACCGTCGGTGCCCTCGGCGTCGTGGCCCGAGTCCTGCGCGACCTCGGTTGGTCGAGTGCCACCATCGTCACCGACCCTGCGCATGCTGCACGCGCCCAGGCCACGGCGAACGCCTACGGCATCGATGCCCATATGTCGCCGGCCCAGGAGCAGGTGGCGCTGACCTCCGACGGTGTCGGGCGCGAGGTGATGGCGCTGCTCCGTCACTACGCATGGACTCGATGGTCACTGCCGGGGATCCTCGCCTGAGTCGTAGTCTCATCGCATGGTTCCCGGCTACGACGACGCCGATCTCGCACGCTTCGTTGTCGAACCGATCAAGGAAACCGTTCGCAGTGGATTCGCGCGTGACCGCGCGCGTGTCCTGCATTCCTCCGCCCTGCGGCGCCTCGCCGCGAAGACCCAGGTGCTCGCCGCGGGATACGCGGATTTCCCGCGCACACGACTGACCCACACCCTCGAGGTCGCGCAGGTGGCACGGGAACTCGGGGATGCGCTGGGGTGTGATGCGGACTTAGTCGATATCGCCGGCCTCGCCCACGATCTCGGCCACCCTCCCTTCGGTCACAACGGTGAAGAAGAACTCAATCGACTGAGCGCATCGATCGGGGGATTCGAAGGCAACGCGCAGACCCTGCGCGTGCTCACCCGGTTGGAAGCCAAGGTGGTCGATCCGGCCACCGGAGTGAGTGTGGGACTCAACCTGACCCGCGCCAGTCTCGACGCGGCCTGCAAGTACCCCTGGGGTCGACGCCCGGGCGATCCCAAATTCGGCTACTACCCTGATGACGCGGACATCTTCGACTGGATGCGCACGGGAGCCCCCGGGGAGCGCACCTGTCTGGAAGAACAGGTCATGGATTGGTCCGACGACGTCGCCTATTCGGTGCACGACGTCGAGGACGCCATTCATGTGGGACTCATTCAGCCCGCCGCACTCGCGAGTCCCACCGAGCAGGACTCCCTCGTGCCCATCGCGCACGAGAGGTACGCACCGGATGCCGATCCTGCCCGTTTGCTCTCCGCACTCCAACGGCTCCTCGCCCTCGAGTACTGGCCCCGCTCTTTCGATGGCTCGATGAACTCACTCGTCGGTCTCAAGCGGTTCACCAGCTATCTGATCGGTCGGTTTTGTGTGACCGCCCAGATCGCCACCCAGATGGAATTCCCGAATGCACCGCTGACCCGCTACTCCGCTCATCTCGTGGTCCCCGAGGAAGTACGCGATGAGGTGGTGGTCATGAAGGCAATGGCAGTGCGCTACGTCATGGGGCGCGAGGGTGCCGATGCGGAGTACGCGCGGCAAAGGGAGATCATCGCCGAGGTCGTGCACGCCCTCACCCTCGATGAGGGCCGATCACTCGAGGCCTGGCTGCGACCGGCCTATGAGGCGGCGAGCACGGATGCCGAGCGCTTCCGGGTGGTGATCGACCAGGTGGCCAGCCTGACGGATACGAGCATCGTGGCCTGGTCGCGTCGTCTTGCTCCATAGTCGGACCCCCGCACTACCTTTGTGAAATGAGATCTATCACCACACACGAGCTGCAGCACGACACGGCCAGGATCCTGGATGAGGTTGCACGTGGTGTGGATGTCGTGGTCACTGTGGACGGAGAACCAGCAGTCAGGCTTGTCTGGATCAAAGGAAGTTCGTCGACTCATGTGACCGGTGATGAGTTCTTCAAGCGACTGAGACAGGTCCGGGCTGATTCGGGTCTCGTGAAGGATTTACGCGAGTCTGGCTCTGACGAGACTGATTTCGTCGTCTGACGCAGGCAATCCGTGCCTGCAAGTTCTCGCGCAGGGTCTTTGCAGGAAATCTAGATTACTGCTTTCACTAGACGCGTGATCTCATCGTGAGTGTTGTATGCGTGAGGTGAAACCCGAACTAGACCTTCAATCCCCTGGGTCTCAAAGTCCACGCGCGCATAGTCGGGCGTCGAAAGACTCACATTAATGCCGTGGTCGCGAATTCGATTCACGACAACTGCTGCCGGAACGCCGTCCAGGGTGAACGTGACGATGCCGCTGCGCGCAGCGGCGCTCCCTCCTCGATCCCGAACGCGGACACCTTCGATCCTTGCCAACTCGGTCCGCGCGTACTCGGCCAGCAGTGAGATCCGGGAACGCAGGGCTTCGATCCCGCAGTCCAGGGCGTAGTCCACGGCAGCGCCCATACCGAGCAGCGCTGCGTAGGACTTCTCCCAGGATTCGAAGCGGCGCGCCCCCGGCTGAATCTCGTAACCCCCGGATGTCCACGTGGCCGAATGCAGGTCGAGGGGAAACGGTTCGAGTTCGGTGAGGGCGCGATCGGAGGCAAACAGGAAGCCGGTACCCCGTGGCCCGCGCAGGAACTTGCGTCCGGTCGCGGACAGGAAATCCGCCCCGATGACCGACGCGTCCACCGGCAACTGCCCGACGGACTGGCATGCATCGAGTAGGTAGTACGCGTTGCTTCCGGACTCACGGATGGCGACTCCGATCGCTTCGGCGTCGTTAATGAGTCCGTTCTGGGAGGGACAGTGGTTGATGGCGACCAGGGCGGCAGGTGTGGTCAGCATGGCGTGCAACGCCGCGACGTCCACGACACCGTGTGCGTCGTCGGGGATGAACTCCACGGTGCACTTCCACGTGCGCGCCAGTTGAAGGAAAGGGATCACGTTGGAGGCATATTCGGCAGATGACACCAGGATGCGCGCGCCGTCATTCAAGACTCCCGAGAAGGCCATCGCTTGGAAGGCCCGATCCCACGCGGCGGTGGCGGACTCCACCAGGGCGATCTGATCGGCTCGGGCACCGATCAGGGTCGCCACCGAATCGGACACCGCGGCCACGCGTTCGGCTGCCTCGGCGTGGGCCTCGTACCCGCCGATCTCCTCCTCTCGGCGCAGATGGGCGACGACGGTGTCCGTGACGACGGACGGGGGGAGTGCAGAGCCCGCGTTGTTGAGGTGGACGACCCGCGCGCACCCCGGGGTGTCGGCGCGGAGGCGGTCCACATCGAGGCTCATGGGTGCATCCAACCGCACCTACACTGACCGGGTGGCTGGCCGCATCCGAGACGAGGACATCGCGGCCGTCCGTGACCGAGCGCGCATCGACGATGTGGTGCGCGAATACGTCACGTTGAAGAACGCCGGTGGGGGATCCCTGAAGGGCCTCTGCCCCTTCCACGATGAGCGGACTCCGAGTTTCCACGTCACCCCGAGTCGCGGAATGTGGTACTGCTTCGGCTGCAGTGAGGGCGGGGATGTTCTGAACTTTCTGCAGAAGATCGACCACCTGTCCTTCGCGGAAGCCGTGGAGAAACTAGCCGGGCGCACCGGTGTGCAGTTGCGCTACGTCGAGGGCGGTGCCGCGGTATCCAAGTCCACAGGCCAGCGCACCCGCCTCGTCGAAGCCCACACGATCGCTGCGGAGTTCTTCCGCACCCAACTCGGCACACCCGAAGCCCAGGTCGGTTGCACGTTCCTGACCGAACGCGGATTCGACGCGGGGGCCGCCGCTCACTTCGGGGTCGGTTTCGCCCCCAAATCCTGGGATGCCCTGACCTCTCACCTACGGTCGCGAGGATTCAGCGACGCGGAGATCCTCGCCGGCGGGCTGGCCAGCCAGGGCAACCGCGGAATCTACGACCGGTTCCGCGGACGACTGATGTGGCCGATCCGAGACCTCGGTGGGGATGTCGTCGGATTCGGGGCTCGGCGACTGCTCGAGGATGACGATGGCCCTAAATACCTGAACACTCCCGAGACACCTCTATATAAGAAGAGTCAGGTCCTCTATGGCGTCGACCTCGCTCGTCGTGAGATCGCCAAGGAGCAGCAGGTTGTCCTCGTCGAGGGCTACACCGACGTCATGGCCTGCCACCTCGCGGGCGTCACAACCGCCGTGGCAACGTGCGGTACCGCGTTTGGCTCCGAACACATCAAGGTGCTGCGTCGTCTCCTCATGGACGACGCGGCCATGCGCGGCTCGGTGGTGTTCACCTTCGACGGGGATGCTGCCGGACAGAAGGCGGCACTCAAGGCCTTCAACGAGGATCAGCGATTCATGGCCCATACCTACGTTGCGGTGGCAAAGGACGGACTCGACCCCTGCGATCTGCGTCTTGCCCAGGGCGATGCGGCGGTGCGGGCCCTCGTGGAAGACAAGGTGCCCCTCTTCGAATTCGCCATCAGGCAGACGATCGCCGCCTATGACCTCAACACCGTCGAAGGACGTGTTGCGGCGCTGCGCGAGGCCGCACCCATCATCAACACCATCCGTGACGCGGCGCTACGCCCGGAGTACGCACGCCGCCTAGCGGGCTGGCTCGGGATGGATGCCGCCGAGGTCACCCGCGCGCTCGGGAGAACTTCATCGGCATCGCCCGCCCGCTCGGCACCTCTCGCTCCGAACGACCCCACGCTGATAGTCGAGCGCCAGGCCTTGAAGTGCGCCCTGCAATACCCGGGGCACGTGCACGAGTGGTACGGCTCGGTCGAGGAGTCCGCCTTCACTCATCCGCGTGCGATCGCGGTGCACGCGGCGATCACGAAGGCCGGTGGTCCGGATACCGAGCGCGATGGACTCGCCTGGATCGACGCGGTGCTGGATGCCTGCCCCGATGACGAGGTGCGGGGCACGGTGCGGGAACTCTCAGTTGATCCGATCCCTGCTGATGAAAGCACCATCAACCGCTACGCCACGGGCATCATCGCCAGACTCTTGGAGCGAGATGCCGCCCGCCGCGTCGAGGAACTCCGTGGACGCATGCAACGCAGCGACGATGATGCCGAGCAGACCCAGGAACTTCTTGGAGAGATAGTCGCCCTCGAGGACTACCGTCGCACTCTCCTGCGCCAGGCACTGGGGGAGAGCTAATGGCGTTGCGCAGCAACCGCCCTTCGGTCGAAGATCGCGATGCCCTGGGTATCCCGGATGGACACAAACCCCTTGCGTTCGCGCACACCATCCACCGGAAACCGGTCGCGGCGACCCGCACTGCGCTCTACCTGCCAGGACGAGTGATCCCCTGGCATACGGTCGCGAAGGCCGAATGGGCGGAGCCGTTCCTCGAGATCGTCGTGACCGCGGGTCCCCGCGGGGAACTCATCCGGCTGGAGTTCGAGGACCCGGGGAGCCTGCCTCCGGTGATTCGTGAGCGTGTCACGGACAGCGTGATCATCTCTGAGCATCGCGAGTTACCGAATGGCGGCGGCGCCACCTTCGCCGCGCGCCGACTTCCTGGCGACGAGATCGCATGGTCGGTCACGTTCGATTCAGGGGTGGATCCCACGAACCCGGTGAATCAGGCCGAGGCCACCCACGTGCTCGCCGAACTGCGTTCCACCCTCGGGGTCTGATGCCTCACCCGGTTGGTAGCCTTGCCCGGCCCACAGTCCCCCATAGCTCAATTGGCAGAGCATTCGACTGTTAATCGAAGGGTTGATGGTTCGAGTCCATCTGGGGGAGCACCTAGGTTCTGGTGACCTCGTCCAGCAGTGCGAACGTTGCAGCACGCAACTCCTCCGATTGGGCACGTGCTCCCTCCGCCAGCGGTTGCCACACCTCATCGGAAGCGTCCAACTGTCGAGCCAGGGCCTCCACGGCGTCGCCGTCGAGTTCGACGTGGGGCTGGACCCCCCAAGCGGATCCGAACCGAAAGGCCACGATCGCGTGCGGAAGCGATCCCACCACCTCAGCCGAACCTACGGACATGATCGCATCTTCGTGCCACACCACCCAGGGGCCGCGTACTTTTCCATCGCTCCACTCGATGGACGTCACCGACCGGAAGAACTCGGGCATCCGCTCGACCGCACCTCCAAGGGCCACGGCGAGTGCCTGGGCACCGAAACACACACCGAGGTACGGACGACCACAACCGACCCAGGCACGAATCTGCTCGATTTCCCGATCAGTCCATGGGGCGCAGTAACCCGCGGCGATACTCGATAGGGAACCCAGCACGATCATGAGGTCCGCATCGGGCCACTCCGATGCATCCTCGCGCCATATACGCGAGAACTCCCAGCCGTGCGACTCGAGCCATTCTCCGATGAGGCCAAGGTCATTGGCCTGCTCACGGTGCGCAAGGATCACGGCGGCAGGCACCCGGGAATGGTAGAGCGACCCCCACAAAGACCTCTCACCATCGCGACTACCATCGTCGTCGCTGGGGGCGGTAGCTCAGCTGGTTAGAGCCCCGGACTCATAATCTGGTCGTCGTCGGTTCGAGCCCGACCCGCCCCACCACATTTCCCTCACAAGATAGCTCTCGGAGGTTTCCTGGGCCGAGGACGAGGTGATGTTTGCTACCGAATCTGCTACCGACGGCTCAATGAGATGTCCAATCGGCAGACTCCATGGCTAATTGACAGACCCCATCGGTAGGTTCGGGCCAAGGAAAGTGCGCACGGACCCACCTTGGCCGAGTGGAAGTCCGAGCTTGTCCTCACCATGGATCCGGCGTCCGTCGTACGTGCGCGGGATGTCGTGAAATCCGATCGCCGCACCCGTGTTCGAGCCACGCGCGAAGCGCACCATGTTGCGGAAGGTGAGTTGCTGCTCCCTGTTCGCACTCGACGGTGACTTGGAGTAGACCCGATAGACCCCGGCAGCCGGTCGATCCGTTCGGCCGACCACCGGGTAGCGCGCCACCACCCGCTCACCCGCATCGATGAGCCAGATGGTCATCAACTGCTTGTCGTAGACGATGCGCTTGCCCTGTTCCCTGCTCCGCGCCGGATAGGCGGGGACATGCCGCGCCTTGCGGGTCCGAGTGGCCGGAACCGGCTTCGCCTCGATCGCGGTGGTCGTCGCTGGGATACCCGGGATCGTTGGCGCCGTGTCGATCAGCGGTGCGGCCGAGGCCGGCAACGGCGCCACCGCCCAGACCAGACCCGCTGCGACGAGGAGACTGCAGACACGCAGGAGCCCGACTCGGACCGCCATCACATCACGCTCACCTAGGACGAAGGGATGCGCGCACCCGTCCGGTGGCATCCACCAACACGCTCAGGTGCACTTCGTCGCAGGCTACAACGCCGTCTGTTCACTCACGACCCATCATGCGAAGCCAAAACCCGAACAACGCGACAGGCGAGGCGCCAAGGAAGTGGCATGACAGATGTGATGAAGGTTACGACCAGACGAGCTTCCCCTTGACGCTCTTGCACGTCAGCGACCCGGAGATGGCCCCCTTCGCCTTGCACTTGCTGCCCTTCGCAATCTTTGCGGTGCCCAACCGGATGATCCCGTTGGTGATCTTGGCGACGTCATGGGAACCACCTGGCGCATAGCCGAACCACACGCGCAACTGACCATCGATGAGTTCGATGGATGGATCGAGCACGCTGGCCCCAGGGGCCGAGTACAGGTCGGTCGAGCGCTTCGTCCAAGTGATGGCATCGGTCGAACTCAACAGTTGCAGTTCCTGGAATCCACCCATTCCCACGGTGGAACCCACCATCAGGAAGGTGCCGTCCGGCATCTGAATGGGTGCTGGATCCACCAGCTCCGGATCATTGGCGACCAGTGCATTGCCGATGGTCCATGTCAGCCCGTCTGTCGAGGTTCCGACGTACACGCCGTGAACGGGTTCCTTGCGGTTGTAGTACAAGAAGTACCTTCCCTCCCGGGTCTTCATCACATGGGGCACACCACAGCCCACATCGTTCAGGAGTACCGCCGGCTGGACGGTCCATGACATCAGGTCCGTGGAGGTCGCGTAACGAAGCCGCTTGGATCCAGGGGTGCACGGCGGCGGTGGACCCTGGCCCGCGGCCGGGGGCAGGACCTCGGCGTAGTAGAGCCGGTAGGAGGACGGCCCCTCCTGAACGATGCTCCAGTCGAATCCGGCAGGCAGGGCGACCGAGGTCGGTGTCCAGCTAATGCCGTCAGCAGAGGTGTACTGGACCGGCGGGTTGGCGGTGGTCAGCAGGTAGTAGGTCTTGCTGTCCGCGTGGTAAAAGACATCTGGGGAGACACCGGGCGGTGCCGTCGCCGGTGGTGGGGACGTATAGATGACCGCGCCATTGATGGTTGCCGGGGTGGCCGTCAAGACATCGGCCTTGGCCGGGACCGTAGTGGCGGCCACCATCCCGATCGCTGCCAACGTCGCCCAGAAGCCTCGCATAGTTCATCTCCTCGCGTTGAACGTGCCGGAACTCAGCAGTCCCGATTGGTCACCCGGGAGTTGGGCAACGTGATCCGTTACAGAACCGTCCACAACCGATGGGCCACTCACCGGCTATGGAAGGGTAGCCCAGTCCGCCTCATCTCAGCAAGCATTCCAGGAGGTTCACCATCCGACCCGTCACCGTCGGCAAGCCGGTTCGAGATCGGGCGACCCTGCTGGCCTACGCACAGATGGGATTGCTCGGCTGGTTCGTCTACGCCTTCGGTGCCTCGCTCACCCTGGTTCGTGACGACCAGGAAGCCAGTCGGGTGGCGATCTCGGTTCTCAGCGTGAGCCTGGCGCTGGGCGGGGTGGTCGGATCGATGCTGGCACCGAAAACCAGTGGCCTCTTCTGGACTCTCCTGCGCCAAATCCACTCAGAGTCGTGGGGAATTTGTCCGCTGGTGGCTCAGCATGGCCTCAGGTGAACTGAGTGCTTTCGAACTCATAATCTGGTCGTCGTCGGTTCGAGCCCGACCCGCCCCACCACATTTTTTCGCTTACGCGGCACCCCTGCTCATGACGGCGTGACACCATTCGCTGGTGAAGCGCACCCTGACGACCCTGCTGGTCCCCTCCCTGGTCGCCGGGCTGCTCGCCAGTGTGGTTGCCGTGTCGGGTGCCCCGGCGAACGCAGCCCAGCCCCCGTCCGATCGAGCCCGACCGGCGGCCGAGAGCGCGGTGATCACCGGCACGGTGCAGGAGTTCATCCAGCGCATCCCGGCGGTGGAGCCGATCAAGGCCGGTTACAAGGGGACGTCCTCCTTCCTCCCGCCTTCGGTGGTCAACGGCAAGGACAAGCGCGGCTGCAACCTGCGCCAGCGCATGCTCATCGACTCGGCCTACGTCAAACCCAAGGTGGGTCGCAAGTGCGCGCTCCTCGGCGGGGTGTGGTGGGTCGACAACGGCACCCGGAAGGTGACCAAGTCCAAGGACGTCGCCTTCACCCCGATGCTGACCTTCGCCGATGCCTGGGGTCAGGGGGCGTCGCAGTGGACGCCTGCCCAGCGACTGGCCTGGGCCACCCAGGTCGAGCGACCCGGGCCGGCCGGTCCGAGGACGCGCGCCAAGGCGGTGACGGGGCAGGCCGCGACGCAGCAGCTGATCTCCGCTGCGGAGGCAGAGCGATTCAGGGGGACGGTATCCGTGGCGAGCGGCGGAGCGCTCACTGTGGCCCGCCTCTACTCGGTGTTCTGCGAGCGTGGCTTCTTCACCCTCTCCCTCCTCACGGCCCACCCCGAGTACATCCCGTTGTGCTCGTTCAACCGCGACTTCATTGCGGCGGTCCTGTCCGCCGAGGTCGACAAGAATGCCCTGTGCGCCGCGCACGCCAGCCGCCTGTTCAACGTCATGTCGTGGGGCCTGTCGCTCCCCCCGGCGGATCTGCTGTTCTACAACGAGGTTGCTCCCGCGTGCACTGAGTACCGCTCGCTGCAGTTCGCGATCCAGGATGCCGCGCGCAGCAACCAGGTCATCCGGATTCCCAGTCCCCAGGCCGTGCCGGGCTATCTCACCGATCCGCGGGCGCCGGGTGCCGCGAGCGCGGTGATCCAGCTTCCCTTTGCCGGCTACAGCATTGAGCAGACGTCGGGCACGATCACGAATCAGCTGTTCGGTGTGGCGGCTCCGGTGGATTGGGGTGATCCGGGGGTGCCGGTGGGGTATCTGCGGCTGTGGGATGCGGGGGTGTCGTGGCGGCTGATGCTGCCGTCGGCTACGGAGCCGATCACGTGGGAGAAGCTGGACGCGACGATGGAGATGGCGTCGCGTCTTGGTGCGAAGGTGATGTATGTCCTGGGGGATACCCCGGGGTGGGCGAATGGTGGCAAGGACGGTGCGGTGCCGCCGACGAACCTGGAGGATGCGGCGAAGTTCATCGGCCAGGTGTGCAGTCGCTACAAGGCCACGCCGATCGCCTCGTTCGAGGCGTGGAATGAGGGGAATCTGACCACGTTCTGGACGGGGTCGATGGAGCTGCTGGCGGACTTGACGGGGAAGGTTCGCTCTGCGGTGCGGGACTGTGGCTCGGTGGCGAAGGTGTATGCGTCGAGCACGGGCACGCGGTCGAGCAACGCTTTCGTGACGAACTATCCGGCGTACCTAAAGGCCCTGGCTGCGAAGAACTGGCCGGTTGAGGGTTTCACGGTGCATTCCTATCCGGCGGCTGATGGTGGGCCGAAGCAGCGGGCTGAGGAGCTTGCCCAGTTCAAGACCCTGCTGGCGCTGAACGGTGCGCCGAAGCTGCCGATCCTGGACACGGAGTTGAACTACGGTCTTGCGGGGCTGGGTCAGGGGCGTCGGGTCATCGACGCGGCGACGGGTGCGGCGTATATCTCGCAGTCGTTCATCCAGTCGGTGCAGTTCGGGGTGGACTCGCTGTTCTGGTTCCTGTGGACGCAGGCCGATTACGACAAGCTCGGCATCCAGCTGAATGCGGGTACGCCGCGGACGATCCAGGCGTGGAAGCAGACGCGCGAGTGGCTGGTCAAACAGGAGATGACGCGCTGCGCGTCGGGTGATGTGCTGCAGGTCTGCCAGATCACCGGGCCGAAGGGCAACGCCACCCTGCTGTGGACCACCGCTGGGGAGGTCAACGTCAACGTTGACGGACTCGGCACCACCGTGGAGCGGCTCGACGGCACGTCGTCGCCGGTCGGTGCGTCCAAGACCGTCACCGTGGGTGTCGCGCCCGTGGCGATCCGGCCATAGTCGAACAGGAGAGGTGGCACGATCCCCCATGAAGCGAATCACGGCCCTGGGCGTCGGGCTGGCCATCCTCGTCGGGGCCTCATCTCTCCGGGCTTCCCGGCGAGCGCAGCCCAGGCCCCTGCGCTGTTTTCAGTGACATGGGCGTAGAGCGCGGAGGTGGTCCTGCTGTCGGCGTGCCCCAGACGCTCGGCTACCACGTGCAACGCCTCACCGGCCAATGGACGCAGTCTCAGATCAGGCTTATAGGGCGACTCTTCTTTTTATAACTTGGGCAGTAAAGTTTCTCCATGCAATCCTCCGAAAAAACAGTTGCCGCTTACTTAAAGTCGCTACCACCTGAAAGAGCAGTTGTAATTTCAGAGATTAGGGCTCTCGTAAACAAGAATATCAAGCCTGGGTTTGTCGAAACCATGCGATGGGGAATGATTTCTTGGGAGATTCCACTTAATAAGTATCCAAACACATATAACAAGCAGCCACTCAATTACATCGCTTTAGCTGCACAGAAAAACAAATACTCCTTGTATT
The DNA here is from genome assembly GCA_046091195.1 of Actinomycetota bacterium. GTDB lineage: Bacteria > Actinomycetota > Actinomycetes > S36-B12 > S36-B12 > VGCC01. The sequence continues at coordinate 133 of JBJTBD010000013.1, read as the reverse complement.
TAATGAGTTGCTATTCCAGCAAGGATGATGGTGAGGCCTTTGAAAATGCTTATAGGGCTTCTGGGAAAAGAATGGATATTGGAAAGTGTTGTGTAAGGTTTAACAAGATCGATGACTTGCCACTACCGTTGAT
>JBJTBD010000012.1:0-7089 GCA_046091195.1 Actinomycetota bacterium | reverse complement strand
GACCACACGACGCCGGCCGCCGACAGGGAGTTCACGCCAATGAGGAGTGCCCCCAGCCCAGCAACACCTGCGAGCAGCGGCTTCGATCGTCGCATGATGGCGCTGAGCACCACCAATCCGATGATCACAGCGATGCGGTTGAGCCCTGGCCCGGGGGAGTCGAGGAAGCCGGTGACCACGGGTTGGAGCGCCACGCTCGCGCCGGGCACCAGCGTCAGGCCAAGCACCAGCCCAACCATGCCGATGATTCCGCCGAGTATGACGGTGAGCGAGAGGCCGTAGGCCGTGGGCCCGGCGAGGCTTCCAGCGTCGTCGCGGGCGGTTGCCTCACCGGCACCGCGAATCCGCAGCAGGGTCCACACCACGGCACATGCAAGCGCCGTGGAGCCGGCGATGAGCAAGTGTTGCCGTACGGATGAATCGCGGAGATCGGAAATCGTGAGGATGCTTTGCGTGAGGATCAGGACTCCGATCACAACCACAACGACCTGCGGCCGAATCTTCGTTCCTAGGCCCCGTGCGATTCCGGTGACGAGTCCGGTACCCACGTCGACTGCGGCGAAGCCGGACAGCACGGCGACGGGCAGTGCGAGCGCGGCGATGAAGGACAGGGCGAGCGCCACCGTCACCACATCTACTCGAATCCCGGAAGCGGTAGCTATCTCCGTGAATCCGCGTTGTGCCAGAGCCATGGAGCTGAGGATTGGTGCGAGAAAGATGATGAAGTCGCGTGCTGTTCCTCCCGGCCGGAAACGTGCGCCGATGAACAGCGCGGTAGCTATTCCGAGGAGTGCGAAGGCCGCGACCGTGAGGGCCGGATTCGTTAAGGAATTCACGCTGCTTGCGACGATTGCGGTGAGCACCAGTATGGAGACGACCACGAGCGGCAGTGCAATGAGTGGACTACAGCGCACAGCACCAGTCAAAGCGAGAGCTGCGGAAACACCCAGGAGCGCCAAGATCGCTGGAATCAAGTAAGCAGGGACGACGATCACTTCGGTTTCACCTGGGGCGGCGATCAGTTCGGCACTGGCGCGCAGTGGATTGGCGGCGAGGATCGCGACGATGACGAGGCTGAAGAGAACAGCTATGCCGATCGTGATTCCGGCGGTCTGAGTCGATCGCCTGTGGAGGTTTAAGGTTCCCAAACGCACCGGATCGACGAACGTAGTTCTGAGTGAGGTCAACATCCCAAGGGGCTCATCTGACACGGGTCACACCACCCGCGGCATCAACGCTTATCAGGTGGCTACCGAGCAGCTGGGGCCCTGTCTTCACTCGATCCATCGCATACGCGCGCTCTCGATCGCGCACCTTCCCTGACGAAGGATCCAGGATGAGACGTTCCCCGGAAACAAGTTCCACGCGCACGGCGTCCTCAGAGATGGGATCGATGTGACGAGCAACGTCTGAAAGTTCCGCACTCCAGCGCAGTTGTCCGGCAGCGTCCACGGCGACGAGGGTGCGCGCAGAGGTCGCTATCAGGACGAGGTTGCCGGTGCTGTTAAGCGCGGTAATCAACCCTCCGGGATGGTGCCACCATCGAATTGGCGAGTCGTCGCCGGGCACCCAGGCCAGTAGATCGCCCGATGTGCGATCGGCGACGACGATCAGGCCACCGAGGGTGGTCCAGGCACCGACGCTGAGCTGCGGGAAAGGTGCGGGGTAGGTGGTTTCCACTTTGAGCATTGGGACGGCGGGGACGGGTGCAACCGTCGGTTGTGACGTGGGTGCCCCGAACAAGATCGTCGAATCACTCTCAACGTTGCGGGAGCGCACCTGGCCCTCGCCTGGACACCAAGTTGCCTCGGTGGTCGATGTGACCGCGGCGCTCGTGGTGGAGGATTCGACGAGTACGCATGTTCCCTGCTCGCCGATTACGCGACCCTGCGACAGGTAAGGCTGCTTGGCATTGATGAGCCCTTCGCTAATCCAGTTCTCATCCGGGGAAGGGTTCGCCGGGAGGTGCTGCCGCATGGGCAGGTTGGTCAACAGGCTTCCAGAGCTATCCCAGGACAGTGCCTCCCAGAGTGCTTCAGCGTCGGCGATGTCAACGGAGAGCAGCGCAACCACGCTGCCATCGGGTTGGGGTATCGCGGCGAGATTGCGTTGCGAGAGCGCGTTGTCGATATCGATGCCGTTGGCGCTGATCGCCGCGAGTAAGGCCGTGCCGTACTCCGTGCTGGGAAGACGCGCGATCGTCTCACCGATTGATTCGATGGATGAACTGATGGTCGCTAGCAGGTTACCGTCGGGGTCGACCACCGTCTGGATTCTCGGCTCACCTAGCCATTGCGCCGACGCTGGTGGTGAAGTGTTCAGCTGCGCCTGGGAAAAGATTCCCGCCACCCCGATGCCAATGAGGGCGAGACTGAGCAGGGCGACGCCCATGACCGCCCGGGAGCGACCCATGTGCCGCACCCTAGAGCCTCCGCGCCCTTGGCCATTAGGGATTCACCGAGAACGAGAGTGCCTTAACTTCCTGCTCTGGTGGCCTCGAGGAGCAGGGTTGCGACGTCCTTGACTTCCACGCCGGGTGCCTGACCTGCCTGCTGGCGTGCGGTGACCGCGTCGTGAAGCATCACGGAGCAGAACGGGCACGCCACGGCGATAGTCCCAGCGCCGGTGGCGATGGCTTCATCCGCTCGATTCACGTTCACCTTCGTCCCGAGTTTTTCCTCCATCCACATGCGCGCACCACCGGCGCCGCAGCAGAAGGACTTCTCCCCGTGCCGCGGCATCTCGACGCGCGTGGTGGTGCTGACGTCGATGAGTTCGCGCGGAGGTGCGTAGACGTTGTTGTGACGGCCGAGGTAGCAGGGATCGTGGTAGGTGACCGTGCCCGAGGCTTCCTTGACAGGCGTCAGGCGTCCCTCACTCACCAGTTGATTCAGCAACTGGGTGTGATGCACCACTTCGTAGTGGCCACCGTTCTGCGGGTACTCACGGCCCAGGGTGTTCAGGCAATGCGGGCAGGTGACCACGATCTTGGTCGCCCTGATCTCGTTGAGCATCTCGACGTTCTGCGTGGCCTGCATCTGGAACAGGAATTCGTTGCCCGCACGCCGTGCCGGGTCACCCGTGCAGGTCTCGTTCTCACCCAGCACCATGAAGTTCACCCCGGCGGTGTGCAGGAGTTCCGCGACTGCCTTGGTGGTGCGCTTGGCCCGGTCCTCGAGTGCTCCGGCGCATCCCACCCAGAAGAGGTACTCGACATCGGCCGGGATCTGCTCCTCGCCCTCCATACCGAAGACTCGGACCGGGAAGTCGACCTCCTCGATCCACGCGTTGCGGGCCGAGGCGTTCATCCCCCAGGGATTGCCCTTGCTCTCCACGTTCTTGAACATGCCGTTGAGTTCGCTGGGGAACTCAGTGGCCACCATGACTTGGTGGCGACGCATGTCGACGATGTGGTCGATGTGCTCGAGATCGACCGGGCACTGGTTAACGCAGGCGCCGCAGGTGGTGCAGGACCACAGGACGTCGTCGGCGATGATCGGCAACTCTGGGCCCATCGACCGATGACCATCGAAGGTGTAGCCGTCGTCGGCCGCGCGCTCCGTTCCCTCGCGGGATCCGATGAAGGGTGTCTGTACGAGTTCCTGCACGCTCGCCGGCAACTGCTCGAGAGTCTTCTCGTCGATGTCGCCCTGGGGGAGATCGTTCCCCGTGGTCTTCATCAGGTACGGCGCAGTGCCATACATCTGGTCACGAAGATCGAGGATCAACAACTTGGGGCTGAGCGGCTTCTCCGTGTTCCATGCTGGGCATTGCGACTGGCAGCGCCCGCACTCGGTGCACGCCATGAAGTCGAGGTAGTTCTTCCACGTGAAGTCCTGGATCTGGCCCTTACCGAAGCGCGCGTCTTCGGGCGGATCCTCGAAGTTGACCGGCTCGCCCTTGTAGTAGATCGGGAGGAGCGGACCGAGAGCATTGGGTCGCCGTGACGTGTACACGTTGATCGGTGAGCTGAAGATGTGCAGGTGCTTGCTATGCAGCACGATCAGAAGGAATACCAGGATGACCGTCACGTGCGCCCAGACGAACACCGTCTCGATCCATAGATTCGCGTCCTTGCCGAGGGGTTCAAGGACCACACCGAACCACTGGGATGCGAACGCACCGTCCATCTTCCATTCGTGATCGGGGTTTCCGGCGATCATGTTCACCTTCGCGCCGCGATAGGTGAGAAGCGTGAACACCACGAGGAAGATCATCACGAGCACCAACCACGCACCCGTGGTGTGTGACCCGAAGAAGCGGGATGCTCGACCCTGCTTCGCGGGATTGTTGACGATGCGGATGATCGCGAACATCACGATGCCGATGAAGACAAGGACCGCGAAGAGGTCCTCCATGAATCGGATGACCGCCCAGTTGCCGATGATCGGGAAGGCGAAGTACTCAATGACGAGTTCGCCGAAAGCCTCGACGACCGTGATGCCGAGGATGACGAATCCCCAGAACGCGAAGAAGTGGGCGAGGCCCGGGATGGTCCACTTCAGCAGCTTCTTTTGCCCGAAGACCTCGGTGGCCTCGGCCTCGATGCGCTTCGGGGCGTCGGTGGTCCGGCCCACGGCGGGCTGGCCGGACTTCGCCAGGGAATAGAGGAACCAGCCCCGCTTGAGGGCGAAGGCCAGCAGCACGAGGGTGATGGCGATGCCCACGACCGCCCGGATCGCCATGTGCTCCACGGGCCGACGCTAACGCCCTCGGGGAACCGGGCTTGAGAGGCCTACCGCGGGATGCCCGGTGCACCCGCCGGGAGGTGTCCGAAATGTGGCTTTCCCCAGTCGGACCGTGCTCCGGTGTATATGAGTCAATGCGACTCAAAGAGTATGAGTCAGAATTTGCAATTTCTCTGATAACCGGGCACACTTGTGGTCCAGACTTCCGGGAATCCCCCCGGCGTAGGTAGTCCGGGTGAGGCACCCGGTGGAGATAGAAGGAGTACGACACATGGCCCGTGCAGTGGGTATCGACCTGGGAACCACCAACTCCGTGGTCTCGGTCCTCGAGGGCGGCGAACCCGTCGTCATTGCAAACGCGGAAGGCTCCCGGACCACCCCGTCCGTCGTGGCCTTCGCCAAGAACGGTGAGGTGCTCGTTGGCGAGGTCGCCAAGCGCCAGGCCGTCACGAACGTCGACCGCACGATCCGCTCAGTCAAGCGCCATATGGGCACCAACTGGACCATCGAGATCGACGGCAAAAAGTACACCGCGCAGGAGATCAGCGCCCGCACGCTCATGAAGCTCAAGCGCGACGCCGAGGCCTACCTGGGGGAGAACGTCTCGGACGCGGTCATCACCGTGCCCGCGTACTTCTCCGACGCCCAGCGCCAGGCCACCAAGGAGGCCGGCGAGATCGCAGGCCTGAACGTGCTGCGCATCATCAACGAGCCGACCTCCGCCGCCCTCGCCTACGGGCTCGACAAGGGTGACAAGGAGCAGACCATCCTTGTGTTCGACCTCGGTGGTGGCACCTTCGACGTCTCGCTGCTCGAGATCGGTGACGGCGTCGTCGAGGTGAAGGCCACGAGTGGCGACAACAACCTCGGTGGCGACGACTGGGACAACGCCGTCGTCGACTGGATGGTGACCTCGTTCAAGAATGCACATGGTGTGGATCTGTCCAAGGACAAGATGGCCATGCAGCGCCTGCGTGAGGCCGCAGAGAAGGCGAAGATCGAACTGTCGTCCTCGACGCAGACCTCCATCAACCTGCCGTACATCACCGCGAGCGCCGACGGCCCGCTGCACCTGGAGGAGACGCTGAGCCGTGCTCAGTTCGAGTCCATGACGGCGGATCTGCTCAATCGCACCAAGGCACCGGTGCAGTCGGTCCTCAAGGACGCGGGAATCACCGTCGACAAGATCGATCAGGTTGTGCTCGTCGGTGGCTCCACCCGTATGCCGGCTGTTGCCGATCTGGTCAAGAAGGAGACGGGCAAAGAGGCCAACAAGGGTGTGAACCCGGATGAGGTCGTCGCCATTGGCGCGGCCCTCCAGGCCGGTGTGCTCAAGGGTGAGGTCAAGGACGTGCTCCTGCTCGACGTCACCCCGCTGTCCCTCGGCATCGAGACCAAGGGTGGCGTGATGACGAAGCTCATCGAGCGCAACACCACGATCCCGACCAAGCGCTCGGAGATCTTCACCACGGCCGAGGACAACCAGCCGTCGGTGCTGATCCAGGTGTACCAGGGTGAGCGCGAGATGGCCGCGTACAACAAGCAACTCGGCACCTTCGAGCTCACGGGTCTTCCGCCCGCACCGCGCGGTATCCCGCAGGTCGAGGTCACCTTCGACATCGACGCCAACGGCATCGTGCACGTGTCCGCCAAGGACATGGCCACGGGCAAGGAGCAGTCGATGACGATCTCCGGCGGCAGTGCGCTGTCCAAGGAGGACATCGATCGCATGATGCGCGACGCCGAACAGCATGCCGAAGAGGACAAGCAGCGCCGTGAGGAGGCGGAGGTCCGCAACAACGCGGAGGCCCTCGTCTACCAGACGGAGAAGTTCCTCGCCGACAACGCGGACAAGGTCCCGGCGGATGCCAAGGCAAACGTCGAGGAGCCGTTGAACGAGCTCAAGAAGGCGATCGAGGCGAACGACCTGTCCGGCATGCGCACCGCAACCGACAAGGTCGCGGCAGCCAGCCAGGCCCTCGGTGCCGCGATGTACACGATGTCGCAGCAAGAGGGCACCGCGGGCGCTGCTGGCGCTGCGGATGCCGCGGCGGACACCGCCGAGGACGATGTCGTCGACGCCGAGATCGTGGATGAGGACGAGTCGAAGTGAGCCAACACCCCGACGAGGAATTCGAGTCGGAGGGCGTGCGCATCAGCGACAAGCGTCGCATCGACCCGGACACTTTCGAGGTTCGTGAGGTTCGCCAGCCGGAAGCACCGGCTGGCGAACCCGCTCCCGCCGCGGTGGTGCTGGCCTCGGCCGACCCGGCCAACCCCTACGGGGCCGCCCTGCCCTGGCCGGCGCGGCCGGACGCCGACGGCGGCGGCCACCGCCCGGGGCGCAAGGCCGGCGCGCTGGTCGTACTGGTCGACGGGGCGCTGGTCTGGTACCTGGAGC
>JBJTBD010000011.1:0-10888 GCA_046091195.1 Actinomycetota bacterium | reverse complement strand
GCCTCCGGCGAGCCCCTGGTCGCGGCGTGGATGAACTTCATCGTCGGGACGTCTGCCCTGGTCATCGCGGTCGGCATCGCCGCATCGACAGGTCTCACGAACTTGGCCATGCCGAACGATTCCCCCGCATGGCTCTATACGGGTGGTCTGATCGGCGTGATCTTCGTGACCACGACAGCCTGGGTGGTCGGCCGCGTGGGCGTCCTGCGCCAGGCCCTGCTCGCGATCGCCGGGCAACTCCTCGGGTCCATCGTGCTCGACCTGGTCTTCACCGACCACGTCGATATTGGGTTAGTCCTCGGCGTGGTGCTCGCCTTCGTCGCCGTCGTCATCTCCACCGGGGGTAGGCGCTCCGTCCCTGACAGGATTGCGCCATGACCGCGGTGATCCTCGACGGCAAGGCGACCGCTGCAACCGTGAAGGCCGCTCTGGCTGAACGAGTCACGTCCTTGAGAGCGCGCGGGATCAATCCTGGACTGGGGACCGTCCTGGTCGGTGACGACCCCGGTTCCCATGCCTATGTCGCCGGAAAACACCGCGACTGCGCTGAGGTCGGTGTCGCATCGATCCGAGTGGACCTCCCCGCGGAGACGAGTCAGGCCGAGCTCGCAGCCGAGATCGCCCGATTGAATGCGGACCCATCGGTCACCGGATACATCGTGCAATTGCCGTTACCCGCGCATCTCGATGCGAATCGAATTCTCGAGTCGATGGATCCAGGAAAGGACGCCGACGGCCTCCATTCGATGAACCTGGGACGCCTGGTTCTCGGGGTCACGGCGCCCTTGCCGTGCACTCCCCGGGGAATCGTCGAGCTCTTGCGCGCTTACGAGGTGCCTATTGCCGGAGCGCATGTCGTGGTGATCGGGCGTGGGGTCACCGTCGGTCGGCCACTCGGTCTCCTCCTGACCCGCCGATCGGAGAACGCAACGGTCACCCTCTGCCACACCGGGACCCGGGATCTCGCCGGGGAAGTGGCCCGTGCCGACATCGTGGTGGCTGCTGCCGGAGTCGCACACCTCATCACCCCGGACATGGTCAAGCCGGGAGCCGCAGTTCTGGACGTCGGAATCACGCGCACGCCGGAGGGGCTCGTGGGCGACGTCGATCCCGGCGTGGCCGACGTTGCCGGATGGCTGGCGCCGATGCCCGGTGGAACGGGACCGATGACGCGAGCGATGCTTCTGCAGAACGTGGTCGAAGCCGCGGAGCGCTTATGAGCGTGACCCCCCTCCGGCGAGATCGCTGGTGGCCACTTGCTCTCGTGCTCGTCGGCGTGGCGACGTCGTTGATCTTGGTCGCACTCGATGCCTTCCGCCGGGGTGCGGTGGTCCTCGGTGCGAGTGTTCTCCTGGCCGCGTTTCTCCGGCTTCTGCTGCCCGAGGATCAGGCTGGATGGCTGGCGGTTCGGTCGCGCCGGATCGATGTGGCGGTCCTCGGAGTACTGGGACTGGCCATCACGATCTTCGCGTTCATCGTGCCGGCGCCGAGCTGATTGGTTCAGCTCCTCAACGTATCGACCGTGGGCTGATCGACGAGACGCTCGCCGAGGCGCGCTAATGCCACCACCGCGTGATCTGTGTCCTCGCCCTGCTCGACCGTGCGGCCCAGTTGCTTACCCATGCGGGCTCGATAGGTGAGCGACTCCATGATCACCGCGAGCTTGTAGCAGGCGAGGACCAGACAGAATCCGAGCTGCTCCATTCCCCGCCCGCTGACATCGGCGTACCGCTGGACGATCTGCTCGCGGGTCCAGAACCCCGGTCCCGCCGTGAGTCCCCGCGCAACGGCAACCTCGGAGCGCAGTCCGTCACCGGCCTCCGTCCAGTAGACGAGGGTCACCGCGAGATCGGCTATGGGATCGCCGAGGGTCGACATCTCCCAATCCACGACGGCACGAACGTGCGATGCGTCGTGGGCCAGGATGATGTTGTCGAGCCGGAAATCACCATGGACGATCGACCAGGGAAGCTGCGGGGGGAGTGTCGGAAGACTCGCTCCCAGCCATTGCGCCATGACGTTCATCGACTCGAGTTCCCGAGTCTTAGAGAGTTGCCACTGTTCACCCCAGCGGCGCACTTGACGTGCCAGGTAGCCCTCCGGTTTTCCGAAGGCGCCTAGTCCACATGCCTGGGCATCGACCCCGTGCAGTGCCGCCAAGGAATCGACGAGCAATCGGCAGACGTGATCGGCCTGTGTCTCGGACAGCTGGTCTGCGCGCTCCCGATCCGCGATCACGGTGCCGTCGACGAAGTCCATCACCAGGAAGGGGACACCCAGAATGGATTCATCCGTGCACAGCGCCCAGGGTCGGGGAACCGGGTAATGCCCGGTGAGGCCGTTGAGCACGGTGAACTCCCGGGTGAGGTCGTGCGCCGTGGGCATCACGTGGCCTAGGGGTGGGCGGCGGATCGCCCAGGATCGTCCCGCGGCGTCTGTCACCCGGTAGGTGAGGTTCGAGCGTCCGTCAGCCAGGAGCGTTGCGGTCAGGTCGCCGGTGATCTCTCCAGAGTCACGCAGCCACGGGGCGAGGGCATCGAGGGGGAGGGCACTCATTGCCAGTCCCCGGGGAGTTCCCCTCTGCTAGACCTACGGACCGCGCGCTTGGCAATAGACATCCGATGCACCTCGGACGGACCGTCGTAGATGCGGAATGCGCGGCTCTCGATGAGGATCCGTGCGATCGGATGGTCGGTCAGTGTCCCCGAGCCTCCGCAGAGTTGCATGGACCGGTCTGCGATGCGGAACACCGCTTCGGCCACGAAGGTCTTGCAGATCGACGTTTCCGTGCGCGCCGGTATTCCCGCGTCGAGGGCTCCGGCAGCGTTCCAGATCAGTTGCCGCGATGCCGCGATGTCGATTTCGTTATCCGCGAGCATCTGTTGAGCCATGCCGAGGTTCGCGAGCCGGTCATCGAACATTCGACGTTCGATGGCATACGCGGTTGCCACCTCGTGCACGCGTCGAGCGGCGCCCAGCCATCGCATGCAATGGGTGAGGCGCGCAGGTCCCAGTCGAAGCTGGGCGTACTCGAAGCCCTTGTCCAATTCACCGAGGATGCTCTCCGGCGTCACCAGGCAATCGGTGAACTCCACGATGCAGTGACCACCGCTGAATGCTTTGTCCATGGTGGGAAGACGCTTGTCGATGCGCATGCCCGGGTTGTCAGCATCGACGAGGAACATGGTGGCGCCACCCTCTGTGCGTGCCATCACGATGCTGAAGGTGGCGCCGTCAGCACCTGTGATGAACCATTTGCGACCGTTGATGACCCAGGAGTCACCGCGCCGGGTCGCTTCGGTGGCGAGGAGTCGCGGATCGGATCCGGCGCCAGGTGCAGGTTCGGTCATCGAGAAGGACGAACGAATCGCTCCCGAGCAGAGTGGTGTCAGATAGCGCTCCCGCTGTTCCGGCGTGGCAATCAGTTCGAGGAGCGCCATGTTGCCCTCGTCGGGTGCGGAGCAGTTCATCGCTGCGGGCCCGAGCAGACTGCGGCCGCACTCCTCGAGGACCGGACCCATGGAGCGGTGGTCCAGACCGAACCCGCCGAGCGCCACGGGCGCCGTGGGGGCGAAGACGCCCGCCGCCCGGGCGGAGTCCTGTAACTCCCGGCGGAACTCGGGGGACAGGCCGTGATCGGCCGACTCAAGCTCCCCCTCGCGCGGGATGATCTGGGAGTCGATGAACGCGCGCACGCGCATCGCCAGATCCGCGACGTCGGGCTGGATCCTGAGGTCGAAGGTCATGCGGCCTCCCCACTGAGGTTCACCGACCGTACACGCTTGAGGCCGCTCGGAATCCGGTACTCGACTGCAAGTATCTTGACTCCCGGAATTCTCCTCCGCATCCGACGCCAGGAAAGGCAGACATGGCACGCAGTGGGAAGGTCGCGGTCATCGGGGCCGGCTTCTACGGTTCGACGACGGCACTGAGACTCGCCGAGTACGACATCTTCGAGACGGTCGTCTTGACCGACGTCCTGGAGGGCAAGCCCGAGGGTCTGGCTCTCGATATCAATCAATCGCGTTGGATCGAGGGCTTCGAGACCGCCGTCGTAGGGCAGACCACCGGCCCGAACGGGGAGGGATACGAGGCAATCGCGGGGTCGGAGACCGTTGTGATCACCGCCGGTCTGCCGCGTAAGCCCGGCATGAGCCGCATGGACCTCATCGAGACCAACGCGAAAATCATGCGCCAGGTGGCCGAGAACGTGAAGAAGTTTGCACCCGATGCCGTTGTGATCAACGTCGCCAACCCACTCGATGAAATGACTGCCCTCGCCCAGATCGTCACCGGTTTCCCACACCACCGGGTGATTGGTCAGGCCGGAATGCTGGACACCGCGCGATTCACCCACTTCGTTGCCGAGGAGCTCGATGTGCCGGTGTCCGCGGTCACGACACTCACGCTCGGCTCCCACGGTGACACCATGGTGCCCGTTGCATCGGTGTGCACCGTGAACGGCAAACCCCTCGGCGAAATGGTCTCCCAGGAGCGGATCGACGCGCTCGTGGAGCGCACGCGCAACGGGGGCGCGGAAATCGTGGGCTTGCTCAAAACTGGATCCGCGTACTACGCACCGTCGGCGGCCGCAGCGCGCATGGCGCGCGCGGTGCATGAAGACTCCGGCGCGGTGATGCCGGTGTGCGCGTGGGTGCAGGGTGAGTACGGACTCTCCGGCGCCTACCTCGGAGTCGAGGCGGAGATCGGCCGCACGGGCATTCGTCGCATCGTCGAGACACCCCTCACGGACGACGAGAAGGCACTTCTTGTCACCGCCTACGAGGCGGTCAAGGCCAAGCAAGCCGACGTGAAGGACCTCTGACATGGCGAAGATCAAGGTTGTGAATCCGGTCGTCGAACTCGACGGCGACGAGATGACCCGCATCATCTGGCAATTCATCAAGGACGAGCTGATCCTCAAGTACCTCGATGTGGATCTGAAGTACTACGACCTGGGAATCGAGTACCGCGATGCCACCGACGACCAGGTGACGATCGACGCGGCGAACGCCATCCTGGAGTACGGGGTCGGGGTCAAGTGCGCCACGATCACCCCGGACGAGGCGCGTGTCGAGGAATTCGGTCTGAAGAAGATGTGGAAGTCCCCGAATGGAACCATTCGGAACATTCTCGGCGGTGTCATCTTCCGCGAGCCGATCATCATCGGGAACATCCCGCGACTCGTGCCCACCTGGACGAAGCCGATCATCGTGGGCCGTCACGCTTTCGGCGACCAATACCGCGCCACCGATTTCAAGGTCCCCACCGCTGGGACGCTCACGATGACCTTTACTCCGTCTGATGGGTCCGCCCCCATGGAGTTCCAGATCTTCGATTTCCCCTCGAGTGGCGTCGCCATGGGCATGTACAACCTCGACGACTCGATCCGTGATTTTGCTCGGGCATCGTTCCGCTATGGACTCGCGAGGAACTTCCCGGTCTACATGTCCACCAAGAACACCATCCTGAAGGCCTATGACGGTCGATTCAAGGATCTCTTCCAGGAGATCTACGACGCCGAGTTCAAGGCCGAGTTTGAGAGGGCTGGCCTCACCTACGAGCACCGATTGATCGACGACATGGTCGCCTCTGCGCTGAAGTGGGAGGGAGGGTATGTGTGGGCGTGCAAGAACTACGACGGTGACGTGCAATCCGACACAGTGGCACAGGGATTCGGCTCGCTGGGTCTCATGACGTCGGTGCTCATGACGCCGGACGGCCGAACGGTCGAAGCGGAGGCGGCGCATGGCACCGTCACCCGTCACTATCGGATGCATCAGCAGGGCAAGCCCACATCCACCAACCCCATCGCATCGATCTTCGCGTGGACTCGGGGACTGGAGCATCGCGGCAAGCTCGATGGAACCCCTGATGTCACCGCATTCGCGCAGACGCTTGAGCGCGTCTGCATCGAGACGGTGGAAGAGGGGAAGATGACCAAGGATCTCGCTCTGTTGATCGGGCCCGATCAGCCGTGGCAGACGACCCAGGACTTCCTCGCATCGATCGACGCCAATCTGCAGAAGGCGATGCGCTAACGCTTGGTGCGCATGAGTGACTCCTGCACCACGGAGGCGATGAGTCGACCCTCGGTGTCGTAGAAGAGTCCGCGCGCCAATCCATGGCCACCTCCGGCCACCGGGGTGTCCTGGGTGAACAGCAGCCATCGGTTGACATCGATGGGACCGTGGAACCACACCGCGTGGTCGATGGAGGCGCGCTGAAGCGAGTCGCGCTCGTCGCGATGGGGTGCGGTGGCCACGCGCACCATGCTCATGTCGGATAGGTAGGTGAGCGCGCACGCCTGAACGAGTGGGTCGTGCGGAAGCTCTTGGGTGATCCGGACCCACTGATTGCGCTCGTACCTGCCCGCCACCTTCGGCAGCGATTCGTCGGTTGGGTCGACGGAGTGCAGTTCGATCAGGACCTGGCTCGGGTAATCCCATTCCTCGAGGGGAACCCCCGGACCGAGGATCGCGGCCGGGATATCGACCTCAGCGACCTTGGACGGCGGTATCTCGTTGGGCATATCGAACTGGTGGGCAGGGCCCGCGTCGATGGTGGCGAAAGACGTGGTCATCATGAAAATGGTTTCGCCGTGTTGGACTGCGCGGACGATCCGGGTCGAGAAGGACCGTCCATCGCGGGGGCGATCCACCAGGTAGGTGATCGAGTCCTTCGTCCGACCGGGTCTGAGGAAATAGCAGTGCAGGGAATGAACGTGCCGGTCCTTCTGCTCGACGGTGTGCCCCGCGGCCATCAAGGCCTGGGCAGCGATCTGACCTCCGTAGGCGCGTAGTGGTGCCCCGGAGTGACAGTGACCCGTGAAGATATCCCGATCGATCTGCTCGAGGGCCAAGCGATCAATGAATTTCTCGCTACCAGCCCCAGCGCCTGCCACCACGTGCAGATCCTATTGTTGTCCGCGTGTCAGACCTCTGGGTCAACGTCGTCGTGGTGCTGTTCTTCGTCCTGCTGGGCGGATTCTTCGCCGCGGCCGAGATCGCGCTCGTCTCCCTGCGTGAGAGTCAGGTGCAGCGACTCGAGGAGTCGTCGAGACGCGGGCCCCGACTCGCGCGCCTCGTGTCCGACCCGAGTCGTTTCCTCGCCGCCGTCCAGGTCGGAGTCACGCTCGCCGGTTTCGTGTCCGCCGGTTTCGGTGCCGCACAGATTGCCCCGGACCTCGCCACCGTTTTCGAGTCCTGGGGGTGGAGCCCCGGATGGGCGGGTGCCGTCTCCTTCATCCTGATCACGATCCTCATTGCCTACGTCTCGCTGGTGCTGGGCGAGCTCGTGCCCAAGCGCATCGCCCTACAGCGGGCCGACAGGGTCGCCCTGTTCGTCGCCGGCCCAATCACGGTTATCGCCCGGGTATTCCGGCCGTTCATCGTGGCGTTGTCCGCCTCGACGAACGCGATCGTGCGGATGTTCGGCATCAACCCACGTGAAACCAAGGAGCAGATCAGCGGCGAGGAGTTGCGCGACCTCGTCGCCGCCCATGAAGACCTCAGTGTCGAGGAGCGTGCACTCATCGACGATGTCTTCGCGGTGGGCGATCGTGAACTCCGCGAGGTGATGATCCCCCGCACCGAGGTCGATTTCCTCGACGCCAGCCTGCTCCTCGGCGACGCTGTCACGGTGATCGCGGACAAACCGCATTCGCGTTACCCGGTAATCCGAGGTTCCGCTGACGACGTCGTTGGATTCGTGCACATCCGTGACCTCCTTGACCCGGCCATGTCGGGCCGTCAGGTGCGTCTAGGTGAGCTGGCGCGGCCCGTGACCTCTTTTCCCGGAACCAAGGTGATCCTCAGCACCCTCACCGAGATGCGCCGACTCCGCCAGCACATCGCGATCGTGCAGGACGAATACGGTGGAACAGCCGGCATCGTGACCCTCGAGGACCTGGTCGAGGAGGTCATCGGAGACATCAAGGACGAGTACGACGTCGCCGAGACTCCCCGCGCCCCACGCATCGTCGGGGAGATCACGGTGGACGGCCTGATGAACATCGAGGATTTCTCCGACGAGTGTGGCGTCACCTTGCCGGATGGCCCCTACGAAACCGTCGCGGGCTTCCTTGTGTCCCACCTGTCGCGCTTACCCGCTCCCGGCGATGCCGTGGATGCCGCGGGTCTCCGCTTCGAAGTCACCGAAATGGATGGGCGCCGTATCGCGAAGGCGCACGTCACGCGGCTGCCAGAATGAGCGCATGACCTCCCGGCCCAGAGTCCTCTCCGGGATCCAGCCGACGGCCGACTCCTTCCACATCGGCAACTACCTCGGGGCCTTGCGGGAATGGGTTCGCATGCAGGAAACCCACGACTGCTTCTACTGCGTCGTGGATCAGCACGCCATCACCACCGACCACGACCCGGGCGTCCTCCGGGAACGCACGTTCACGTCTTTCGCCCAATTGTTGGCCGTGGGATTGGATCCCGAGCGCAGCACGATCTTCGTGCAGAGCCAGGTGCCCGAGCACAGTCAACTCGCGTGGGTCTTGGAATGTCAGACGGGTTTCGGTGAGGCCAGCCGCATGACGCAGTTCAAGGACAAATCAGTCAAGGGGGGAGCGGAACGCAGCAGTGTCGGCCTTTTCACGTATCCGATCCTGCAGGCCGCGGACATCCTCATTTACCAGGCCAATGCCGTGCCCGTCGGCGAGGACCAGCGTCAGCACCTCGAGTTAACACGTGATCTCGCGCAGCGGTTCAACGGCACCTTCGGGCAGACCTTCACTGTGCCGGAGCCGATGATCATCAAGGAGACCGCCAAGGTCGTTGACCTTCAGGAGCCGAGCGCCAAGATGAGCAAGTCCGCACCGGGCGGATGTGTGTTCCTCCTCGACGATGACTCCGTGTCGAGGAAGAAGATCAAGTCCGCTGTGACGGACTCCGAGCGCGAGATCCGATTCGACCCGGTCGGGAAGGCGGGTGTGGCGAATCTCCTGACTATGCAACAGGCACTCACGGGCCGTGGGATGGCAGACATCGTGGCCACATACGAAGGCCGGGGGTACGGCGACCTGAAGTCGGAGACCGCAGACATCGTGATGGATGCCATTGCGCCCATTCGCGCACGCACGCGGGAACTTCTCGCGGACCGCGCGGAACTCCTCCGGTTGATGGCGCTCGGTGCGGATCGAGCCCGGGCCACGGCCTCGATCACCCTGCGCGATGTCTACGAGAAGGTCGGCTTCATCCAGGTCTAGACCCGGCGTCGTCGACGCGCCTGGCGCCAACTGACCACGGCGAACCCGATCAGAAACAGCACGAGCAGCGGCCAACCCCACACCCCGATCGGGATGCTGCTCATCGAGGTGGTCGCGGGCGCGGGTGCAGCGGCGGCGGAGGGGGTCTGGACCGCTGCAGCGACCGGCACGATGGCCTGGGCCGGCTCGTCCGCAGGCGCGGCCTGCGGCACCGGGGGAAGGTAGGCCACGGGCGTCACCGCCTTCAGGTTCGCGAAACCCCAGGTGAGCAGCTTCCGGGCGGCGTCCGCGGTCGGTTCGCGCGAACCGAGAACCGTGACGATGAGGGTGATGCCCTTGCGCTCGGCCGCTCCGATGATTGTGCGCCCGGCCTTGCTTGTGAACCCTGTCTTCACTCCGATCGCGCCTTTGAACCCGCCCGTCAGGAGCCGGTTCTGGTTGTAGATGGTGCGCGACTTCTTCCCCTTTGCGGGAATGGTCGCGCGGAAGGCGCTCACGTACGTGCGGAAGTCCTCCCGTTCGAGCGCCGCACGTGCGATCACCGTCAGGTCGTACGCGGTGGTGAATTGTCCCGGGGAGTCCAGCCCGCTCGGATTACGTGCGGTGGTGTCGTTGGCCTGCAGATCCCGGGCCACCTGGTTCATCTGCGCAACGGTCTCCGGGACGCCCCCGTTCGCCCGGGCGAGGGCGATGGCGGCGTCGTTACCACTCGGGAGAAGCAGGCCGTACATGAGTTGATCGATCGTGTAGGTCTTGCCTCGCACGATCCCGGCCCGGCTTCCATAGGCCTCGGCCTCCTTCTTGCGCACGACGTAGGTCTGCTCAGGGTCCAGGCGCGGAAGCAGAGTCAGGGCGGTCAACACCTTCAAGGTGCTCGCCGGGCGCCGCGGGACGTCCATCTTCTTCTCGGCGAGGATCGCACCGGTGGCGGCGTCCGCGAGCACCCACGATCGGGCGTACACCTCGGGAAGCGGAGCGGCATCAGGCCCCGGGTCCACGCGAACGGTGGTGTCGGGGACCGGGGGTGTGGTGCTCGGGCTGACCGAGGGGCTGACCGACGGACTCGGTGAGGGGCTGGTCGTGGGGTTGGCCTGAGCCCCCGGGGCGAGCACCACCAGGGCGAGCAGAATGACCAGGAGCCGGCGCATCCCGGCCATGGTAAGCCGGTTCGAGTCGGCCGGAGCCGCGCACCCCGCGGTGGCTGGGAGACTGGTAGTGACGAGAGAGGACTCCCATGAGCGTGGACACCCTTCCGAGCCGCACGCCGACCGGGCTGCTCATCGGTGGTGAGTGGGTCCAGTCCCCAGGGCGGCTGCCGGTGACCAACCCGGCGACCCTGGCGACCCTGGTGGAGATTGGGGATGCCACGGTCTCGGATGCCCTCGAGGCGGTGGCCGCTGCCCACGAGGCGTTCCGTACCTGGAGCCAGACCCCGGCGCGCCAACGAGCGGAAATCCTCCGTCGCAGTTTCGAGATCATGACCGCCGAGGTGGAGGACTGCGCCCGGCTGATCGTCCTCGAGAACGGCAAGGCCTGGCGTGACGCGATGGGTGAGGCCGTCTACGCCGCCGAGTTCCTGCGCTGGTTCTCCGAGGAAGCGGTGCGCGTCCAGGGTGACTTCCGCTATGCACCCAATCGCGCCAAGACGATCATCGTCGACCACCAGCCCCTGGG
>JBJTBD010000010.1:0-17929 GCA_046091195.1 Actinomycetota bacterium | reverse complement strand
GAAGAAGGCCGCTCCCGCGAAGAAGGCCGCTCCCGCGAAGAAGGCCGCCCCCGCGAAGAAGGCTGCCCCCGCAAAGAAGGCTGCCCCCGCGAAGAAGGCTGCCCCCGCGAAGAAGGCTGCCCCCGCGAAGAAGGCCGCGCCCGCGAAGAAGGCTGCCCCCGCGAAGAAGGCCGCGCCCGCGAAGAAGGCCGCGCCCGCGAAGAAGGCCGCGCCCGCGAAGAAGGCCGCGCCCGCGAAGAAGGCCGCGCCGGTCAAGAAGGCTGCCCCCGCGAAGAAGGCCACACCTGCCACGAAGATCGTTGTAAAGAAGAAGCGGCCGGTGGTCCGCGAAGACGAGAGCCCGTGGAGTAAGGAGGAGTTGGCCACGGTGCGCAGTGCTCTGCAGTCCGAGCGCATTCGGCTCCTCGAGGAGATCGACAACGCCGAGGCGGGGCTGGCCGATCTGATCCGCGATTCGGGCGAGGGTGCCGGTGACGATCAAGCCGACGCCGGGAGCAAGACATTCGAGCGGGAGCACGAGATGTCGCTTGCGAACAACGCACGGGACATGTTGCTGCAGGTGGACCATGCTCTCGGGCGTCTCGCGGATGGTTCCTACGGCGTGTGCGAGGGCTGCGGTCGTGCTGTTGGCAAGTACCGGCTCCAGGCTTTCCCGCGCGCCACCCTCTGCCTCAGCTGCAAGGAGGCGGAGGAGCGCTTCTGAGCCGGGATCGGGAATGGGGGGCCCGTAGAGTCGAGGCGTGAGCGAGGTCAGCACGGTGGCTCCCGTGCGGCGCACCGTCGGGCTGGTCTTCGCCGTCGCATTCGGGGTGATCGTCCTCGACCAACTCACCAAGTTCTGGGCGCAGCAGGTACTCCTCCCTCGGATCCTCGCCGGGGAGGGC
This sequence comes from Actinomycetota bacterium, assembly GCA_046091195.1. Classification (GTDB taxonomy): domain Bacteria; phylum Actinomycetota; class Actinomycetes; order S36-B12; family S36-B12; genus VGCC01. The sequence continues at coordinate 17,045 of JBJTBD010000010.1, read as the reverse complement.
CCGATCGAGGTGATCGGTTCCCTGCTCCGCTTCACCTACGCGGAGAACACCGGAGCGGCGTTCAGTCTCGGCACCGGCTACACCTGGGTCTTCACCCTGATCGCCTGCGTGGTTGTTGTCGTCATCGTCCGGGTGTCGCGGCGACTCGGCAGCGTCGCGTGGGCCATCGCGCTCGGCGGGTTGCTCGGCGGCGCGGTCGGCAATCTGATCGATCGACTCTTCCGGGCGCCCGGAATCGGGCGCGGTTTCGTCGTCGACTTCATTCAGGGGCCCTACTGGCCGATCTTCAACATCGCCGATTCCTTCGTTGTGTGCTCTGCGATCGCGATGGTCATCCTGTCCTGGCGCGGTGTGCCGCTCGGTGGCCGAGTGGGGTCTGGTGGCTGAGCGCGAACTTCCCATCCCGGAAGGGTTGGCGGGTGAGCGCATGGATGTCGCGTTGACGCGCATGCTGGGGCTCACGCGCACCAAGGCGGCCGCGTTGGTCGATGCCGGGGCGGTCACCCTCGACGGGGTGCCGGCCGGAAAATCCGATCGGCTCCCCGCGCGGGGTGTGATCGGGGTCGATACGCCGAAGGTCGTGCGCGTCCCGGAGCCGATCGCGGATCTCCGGGTGGTCTATGACGACGACGACATCATCATCGTCGACAAGCCGGTGGGCGTGGCCGCCCATCCCAGTCCGGGATGGACCGGACCCACCGTGATCGGCAGCCTCGCAGCGGCGGGCTATTCGGTCAGCGGGCTCGGTGCTGCGGAGCGCCAGGGCGTGGTGCACCGACTCGACGTGGGCACGAGCGGCCTGATGGTGGTCGCAAAGAGCGCTCGGGCGTACACCGACCTCAAGCACCAGTTCCGCGAGCGGACGGTGGACAAGGAGTACCACGCCGTGGTCCAGGGGCACCTGGATCCGTTGGCGGGCACGATCGATGCCCCGATCGGGCGCCACCCGCAGTCCGACTACCGCTTCGCCGTGGTGTCGGATGGGAGACCCAGCGTCACGCACTACGAGACCCTGGAGGCGTTCCCGCACGCGAGCCTGGTCGATGTGCGCCTCGAGACCGGGCGGACACACCAGATCCGCGTCCACATGTCGGCACTGCGTCACCCCTGCGTCGGAGACCTGACCTACGGCGCGGACCCAACACTGGCGAGGCGCCTGGGACTGACGAGACAGTGGTTGCACGCGACCCGACTCGCCTTCGATCACCCGGGAACGGGGGAGCGCGTCGAGTTCCACAATGACTACCCGTCGGATCTGGCGACCGCCCTGGAGCGTCTCCGGGTGGGGGCTCCGAACCCGACATAGGGTTGGTCAATGCCCCCGCGCCCCGGTCATCACCGCGAGGGAACCCTGTGAGTGCATCCGACGGGGATTTCGTTCACCTCCACGTCCACACCGAGTACTCGATGCTCGACGGTGCCGCGCGACTCCCCGATCTGATGCAGCAGGCGGCGAGTATGGGCATGCCCGCAATCGCGATGACCGATCACGGCAACCTGTACGGCGCGTACGACTTCTACAAGGCGGCACACGCCGCCGGGGTGAAACCGATCATCGGACTCGAGGGGTACTACGCACCGCAGGGACGATTCGAGCGCCGGCCCTTCGATTTCGGCGGTGGGTTCGACGAAGGCACCCCGGAGGATCCGGGGGCGGGTCGCGGGACGTTCAGCTACACCCACATGACGCTGTGGGCGGAGTCCACGGAGGGGATGCACAACCTCTTCCGGCTGTCCTCCCTGGCGAGCCTCGAGGGGCAGTACCACAAGCCGCGGTTCGACCGGGACCTGATGGAGCGCTATTCCTCGGGCCTGATGGGTACCACCGGGTGCCCGAGTGGCGAGGTGAACAGGTGGCTCCAAGCGGGCGAGTTCGACAAGGCGCGCGCCGCCGCTGCAGACATGCGCGACATCCTCGGCCCGGGCAACTACTTCTGCGAGTTGATGGATCACGGGCTCAGCATCGAGCGACGATTCCGTGAGGATCTGCTGCGCATTGCGCGGGAACTCAGTCTCCCACTCGTCGCCACCAACGACGTTCACTACGTGCATGCGGGTGACGCGGAGACCCACGATGTCCTGTTGTGCATCGGAACGCGCACGACGATGGATGACCCGCGACGATTCCGATTTGACGCGCGTGACTTCTACGTCAAGACCGCGGGTGAGATGCGGGAGGTGTGGAAGGAGCTCCCGGAGGCATGCGACTCCACTCTGCTCATCGCGGAACGATGTGACGTGTCCTTCGCGGAGGGCGCCAATCTGCTCCCGCGGTTCCCGGTGCCCGCGGGGGAGTCCGAAGATTCCTGGCTCGTGACCGAGGTCCAGCGCGGGTTGGTCCGCCGCTATGGGAACCCGGTTCCCGTTCACGTGCAGACCCAGGCGAACTACGAAGTCGGTGTCGTCGCCCAGATGGGTTTCCCGGGCTACTTCCTGGTGGTCGCCGACCTCGTGCGCTACGCGAAGGAGAACGGCATCCGTGTGGGGCCCGGACGTGGTTCAGCCGCTGGCGCCATGATCGCGTACGCGCTCGGCATCACCGACCTCGATCCGATCACCCACGGCTTGCTCTTCGAGAGATTCCTGAATCCGGAGCGCATCTCGATGCCGGACATCGACATCGACTTCGATGAGCGTCGTCGTGGAGACATGATCCGCTACGCCACCGAAAAGTACGGTGAGGAGCGGGTCGCGCAGATCGTCACGTACGGGTCCATCAAGGCGAAGGCCGCAATCAAGGACAGTGCCCGGGTACTCGGTAAGCCCTACGCACTGGGGGACAAGATCACCAAATCGATGCCACCGTCGGTCATGGGCAAGGACATCTCCCTCGCGGGCGTGTTCGATCCCACGGACGGGCGCTACGGAGAGGCCGCCGAGTTCCGTGCGCTCTATGAATCCGATCCCGATGCGCGCGCGGTCATCGACACGGCCCGCGGGCTGGAGGGTCTCAAGCGTCAGCCCGGAGTACACGCCGCCGGCGTGATCCTGTGTCGTGAACCCCTCCTCGACGTCATTCCCGTCTGGCGACGGGAGCAGGACGGTGCGGTCATCACGCAGTTCGACATGGGTGCCTGCGAGGCCCTGGGTCTGCTCAAGATGGACTTCCTCGGTCTGCGCAACCTGACGGTGCTCGACGACTGCCTCCGGCACATCGAAGCGTCGGGGACCACCCTCGTTCTCGAGGACATGACCCTCGACGACCTGGCCACATACGCGCTGCTGGCCCGGGGCGACACCCTCGGTGTCTTCCAACTCGACGGGGGACCGATGCGATCGCTCCTGCGATCGATGCAGCCGGACTCCTTCGAGGACATCTCGGCAGTCCTTGCGCTCTACCGACCGGGACCGATGGGGGCGAATGCCCACAACGAGTACGCCGACCGGAAGAACGGGCGCAAACCCGTTGTCCCGATCCACCCGGAGTTGGAGGAGCCGCTCGCGGAGATCCTGGGGGATACCTACGGCTTGATCGTCTACCAGGAGCAGGTCATGGCGATCGCGCAGAAGGTCGCCGGATACTCGCTCGGCAAGGCGGACCTCCTACGACGCGCCATGGGCAAGAAGAAGAAGGAGATCCTGAAGAAGGAGTTCGTCCCCTTCCGTGACGGCATGCGGGAGCGCGGCTACTCCGAACTCGCGATCGAGACCCTCTGGGAGATCCTCGTCCCCTTCTCGGACTACGCGTTCAACAAGGCGCACACGGCGGGGTACGGGATGTTGTCGTACTGGACCGCGTACCTGAAGGCGAATCACCCGGCGGAGTACATGGCTGCGCTCCTGTCTTCCGTCAAGGACGACAAGGACAAGTCCGCGGTGTATCTCAACGAATGCCGGCGGATGGGGATCAAGGTGCTTCCGCCCGACGTCAACGACTCGGATGCCGAGTTCACCCCGTCCGGGAGTGACGTCCGCTTCGGCTTGTCCGCGGTGCGCAACGTCGGCGCCAACGTCGTCGAATCCATCCTCGCCACGCGTCGCCGTGAAGGGCGCTTCCACGACTTCCGGGACTTCATCGCCAAGGTCGACGCCTCCGTGTGCAACAAGCGCACCGTGGAGTCACTGATCAAGGCAGGTGCCTTCGATGCACTCGGCCACACCCGGCGTGGGCTGGTCTCCGTGCACGAGCACGTGATCGACTCGGCCATTGAGATCAAGCGTGCCGTAGCGATCGGCCAGTTCGACCTCTTCGGCGGCCTCGGTTCGAGTGAGGCGAATGCCGTCGGCGACGTTGTGGACATTCCCCTCGGAGAGTGGGATAAGGCGACCTTGCTTGCCCACGAGCGGGAAATGCTCGGGTTGTACGTCTCGGATCACCCGCTCAACGGACTCGAGACCCTGCTCGCCATGTCGACCGAGCGCAGTATCGCCTCGATCCTGATGGACGAGCGCGCGGACATGATCGTCACGATCGGCGGTCTGGTCACCTCGGTGCAGCGCAAAACAACCAAGAAGGGCTCGGCGTGGGCCATCGTCACGCTCGAGGATCTTGAGGGATCGCTCGACGTGATGGTGTTCCCTCAGACGTACGCGGCAGCGGGGGTTCACCTCGTCGAGGATGCGGTCCTGCTCTGCCGGGTCCGGATCGACGACGATGACGATGGCCTGCGCACCGTGGCCTTGGAGGTCTCACCCCTCGACGTCAGCGACGCCCCCGCGGGTCCGGTGCGGGTGTCCATGGCCGCGTCCCGGTGTGTTCCGCCGATGGTGAATCGGCTCAAGGAGGTTCTCGCGGATCATCCCGGGGCCACCGAGGTCCACCTGCTCCTCACCGGGGGTGCCCGCACGACCGTCCTGCGCCTCGATGATGCGTTGCGCGTGACGCCGAGCCCCTCGTTGTTCGCGGATCTGAAGGCCTTGCTCGGCCCGGGGTGCCTGTCCGGGTAGGGGCGGGCAGAATCGAGACATGGCACCCACCGACGACACCCTCTTCGACCTGACGTTCACCCGCAACGACGGCGAGGAGGTGGACCTGCAGGAGTTTGCTGGTCGTCCGATTCTCGTCGTCAACACAGCGAGCAAGTGCGGATTCACTCCGCAGTACGAGGGCTTGCAGAAGTTGTACGAGGAGTTCAAGGATCAAGGGCTGACGGTGATCGGCTTTCCGTGCGATCAATTCGCCCATCAGGAGCCGGGTGATGATGCCGCCATCGCGTCGTTCTGCTCGCGCACGTATGGGGTGACCTTCCCGCTGTCGACCAAAGTCGACGTGAATGGTCCCAAGGCTCACCCGATCTTCCGTTACCTCAAGTCACGAGCCGGCGGGGTGCTCGGATCCTCGATCAAGTGGAACGTCACCAAGTTCCTGGTGTCACCCGATGGGCGCACAGTGAAGCGCTACGCGCCGAACACATCACCCGCAACGATGGAAGCGGACATTCGGCGAGCACTGACCCCATGAGTGTGCAGCGGCGCGCCACCTATGTGGTGGCCGCCGGCCTGATCTTCGGGCTGGTGATCGGCGCGGGACTCGGAGTGTTGTGGTGGCGTCTCGTCCCACGTGTTCCCCTCATCATCCGCCCCGAGGGCTCAGTGCCGCAGGGGTTCCAACCGGAGGGTTACGCGGCCTCCGACGTCGTGTTCGCCCTCCTCGGTCTCGCGGCGGGCATCGCCGTGACGATCGGTCTCGCGCGGATGCGACGGGAACACCTGTTGTCGGCACTTGCGGCGGCCCTCCTCGCGTCCGCCGCGGGCACAGCAGCCATGTGGTGGGTCGGGTCACGCCTTGGTTCGGTCGACATCGAAGGCCTGGTCGCCACGACGGAGACCGAAATCGTGGTCGATGGTCCCCTGCAGGTGACCCTCCCGGCCGCGTATCTCACCTGGGCCCTGGGTGCGGCTGCGGTGGTGACGATCCTCGCGCTGGCCGACGTCATGCACGGGCGTTGGAGTGTGCGATCGGGGCGGTCAACGCCCCCGTGACGTCGATCAGGTCGACCGGTGAGAGTTGGATCTCGAGGCCCCGGCGCCCACCGCTCACGTAGATCAGCGCGCATCCGAGAGCCGAATCGTCCAGGACGGTTCTCGACGTCGTCTTGTGACCGAAGGGACTGATCCCACCGGCCACGTAACCCGTGAGCCGCTCGGCGGTGGCGACGGGGCAGTCATCGACGCGCTTCACAGCGAGTGCTCGGGCGAGCGCCTTCGTGTCGACGGTTCCGGTCACCGGGACGATCGCCGCGACCGGGTGGCGTCCGTCGAGGAGGAAGATGATGGTTTTGAAGACGTGCGCTGCATCCACGTCGAGCTTCTGGGCGGCCTCCGTGCCGAAGGACGTCTCCCGCGGATCATGTTCATAGGTGTGCAGGCTGAAAGTGATTCCGCGCTGCGCTAGTAGACGTATCGCGGGTGTCGACATCAGTTCACCGAACCTGCGTCCCCGAGGTCGACCGCCGGCACTGCGCCGAAGGTGCGCAGGAACGTTGTCTCGCGCGCGAGGAGTGCGTGCGCGAGCACAAGTCGCTCATCCGTGGTGGGCGCCGACAGAAGTGCATTGCGTTCATCGGGTGGTACCACGAGGGCTGCCGTCACGAGGAAACTGAGCACGGTCGGGTCATCAGGGATCTCCTGATTCGACTCCTCGCCCTGACCGACGCGCGCGGCGAGGGCGGTGCGGTAGACCGCGAATGCCTCGGCCACTTCCCGGGCCAGGATCTGTGCCCGCTCGCTCGGGGAATCGTCGTTCAGGAACGTCACATCCGCTCGGATCAGCGGCATTGACGTGTCCACCTCGTCGATGTGGAACCTGCGGCGACCGATCGTGGTGATGTCGAATCGGCCATCCTCAAGGCGCTCCATCGAGCGCACGACTACCTCGACACCCACGGGGTAGAGGGCCTCGAGACCCTGCGCTTCGGGGCTACGACCCGGTCGGACCGACGTGATCCCGAAGACACGTTCGTCCTCGTCGAGGAGCAGAAGATCCTCCATCAGGCTTCGGTATCGGGGTTCGAAGATATGGAGTGGCATGACCAACCCTGGGACGAGCACCGTCGTCAGCGGAAACAGGGCCAGGGTGGCGGACACCTCGTCAGCGTAAACTCCGCCACGTGATTCGCCGGATCGACCTGCGTGGGCAGTCTTTCCGCGCCCAGGATGTCGTCCCTCGGGCCGCCGTCGATGTCGCCGATGCGGCGGAACGGGTCCAACCGATCATCGATGACGTGCGCCACCACGGTGCCGATGCCGTCGCTCGGTGGTCGCTGAATCTCGATGGCGTCGTGCCCCCCGAGCTCCGGGTGCCGGAAGAACTGTTGCGGGCGGCGGCGGACAATCTCGATCCGGCCGTGCGGGCGGCACTCACCGAGGCGATTCGACGCGCACGGCTGGTGCACGAGGATCAGCGTCCACCCGACGTCGATACGCACGTTGTGCCGGGTGGATCTGTCACGCAGCGGTGGGTCCCGGTCGAGCGCGTCGGTCTCTACGTCCCCGGTGGGCGCGCGGTGTACCCGAGCAGCGTCGTGATGAACGTCGTCCCCGCGCAGGTCGCGGGGGTTGCGTCTCTCGTCGTGGTGAGTCCACCGCAGCGTGACCACGGGGGATGGCCACATCCGGTGATCCTGGCGGCCTGCCACCTGCTGGGTGTCGAGGATGTCTATGCCGTGGGCGGTGCCCAGGCGGTGGCGATGCTCGCCTTCGGTGTTGATCTGCCGGACGGTCGGCACTGCGCCCCCGTCGACCTCGTCACGGGACCGGGCAACATCTATGTCACGGCTGCGAAGCGCGCACTGCAGGGTGTCATCGGAATCGACTCCGAGGCCGGCCCCACCGAGGTGGCCGTGCTGGCCGACGACACCGGCGATGCGCGTTACATCGCGGCGGACTTGATCAGCCAGGCCGAGCACGACGTCATTGCGGCTGCGGTGCTGGTCACCACTAGTGAGGATCGTGCGGACGAGGTGACGCTGCACCTGGAGCAGCAGGTGTCATCGACCAAGCATTCCGAGCGCATCCGGGAAGCCCTCGGCGGGGAGCAGAGCGCCATCATCATCGTGGACGATCTCGAGTCGGGCCTTGCCGTGATCGACGCCTATGCGGCCGAACACCTAGAGATCCATACCCGCGAGCCGCGTGCTGTGGCCGACAGAGTTCGTAACGCCGGTGCGATATTTGTGGGGCCGTGGGCTCCCGTGTCCCTGGGTGATTACTGCGCCGGCAGTAACCACGTGCTGCCCACGTCCGGGACCGCGCGCCACTCCTCGGGGCTCTCCGTCCACACCTTCCTGCGCGGGATCCAGGTCATCGAGTACTCGGAGGCCGCCCTCGCCGATGTGGGCCCCCATGTGGTGGTCCTCGCGGACGCGGAGGACCTACCCGCACATGGCCAGGCGATCACCATTCGAACGGGTAGTGCTCAGCCGTGACGTCGGACTTCATCCCGCCTGTCCGCGAGGATCTCGTCGGAGTGGCGCCCTATGGCGCACCCCAGAATGAGGGACTCGTCTGCCTCAACGTGAACGAGAACCCCTTCCCGTTGCCCTCCGAGGTGGTCGATGCTCTCGCGGACGCCACACGTCGCATTGCCCGCGATCTGAACAGATATCCCGACCGTGACGCGATCGAGTTGCGGACTCGACTCGCCGGATACCTCGCCATGGAATCGGGGGTCCTCGTCGATCCGACGTGCATGTGGGCCGCCAACGGGTCCAACGAGGTGATGCACCACATCCTGTTGGCCTTCGGGGGACCGGGGCGAACAGCTGTGACGTTTCCACCGTCGTATTCGATGTATCCGGAGTACGCGCGCGACACCTTCACGCGTCTGATCTCCGTCCCGCGTGCACCCGACTTCCGCATCGACCTGCCACGTGCCGAACACGAGATCGCCGACCGGCGTCCGGTTGTGACGCTGGTGGCCTCACCGAACAACCCCACCGGCACGGGCATCTCCCTCGACGACCTCGCCTCGCTCGCCCGTGTCTCGAGGGGGGTGAGCGGAGTGCTCGTGGTCGACGAGGCCTATGCGGAGTTCCGTCACCGGGGGGTGCCCAGTGCCGTGGAACTCCTCGGCGACTTTCCGAACGTCATCGTGACGAGAACGATGAGCAAGGCCTTCGGGTTCGCGGGTGCGCGAGTGGGATATGCCGCAGCGGGGCACCCGGGGATCGTCGAGGCCCTGCGGGTGGTCCGGCTGCCCTACCACCTGTCGGCCATCACCCAGGCCGTTGCATGTGCCGCGCTGGACCACGCGAGCGTCCTCCAGGCGCAGGTGGATCTCATCCGCTCGGAGCGCGATCGACTCGACGCCGCGTTGCGCACCGCGGGCTACGACGTCGCGCCCTCGGAGGCGAACTTCCTCATGTTCGGACGATTCGACGACACAGCAGGGGTGTGGCAAGCCATCCGCGACCGGGGCATCCTCATCCGGCAGGTGGGTCCCGAGGGTTGGCTGCGCGTCTCCGTCGGGACTCCGGAGGAGAACGATAGATTCCTATCGAGCCTGCACGAGGTCGACGAAGCGCGAAGAGAGCGATCATGAACCCCAGGACCGCAACGGTCGAGCGATCGACCAAAGAGAGCGACGTCTTCGTCGAACTGAACCTGGACGGAACAGGTGCGTCTCAGATCGAGACGGGAGTCCCGTTCTTCGACCACATGCTCGCGCAGTTGGCCAAGCACGGTGGGCTCGACCTCACTGTGCGAACCCGGGGTGATCTCGAGGTGGATGCGCACCACACGGTCGAAGACACCGCGCTCGCCCTCGGGCAGGCCTTGAACTCGGCGCTCGGGGACCGCAGCGGTCTCCGCCGATACGGCGATGCCCTGGTTCCCCTCGACGAGTGCCTCGTGCAGTCCGCAGTGGATCTCTCCGGTAGGCCGTACTTGGTCCACGAGGAACCCGATCTTGTGGAGTTGATCGGCAGCTACGACACAACGCTGACCCGTCACATCTGGGAGTCTCTGGTGGCCACGGCGCAGATCACGTTGCACGTGCGGGTGATCTCGGGACGCAATGCCCATCACGTCGTCGAAGCGCAGTTCAAGTCCGTCGCGCGTTCGCTGCGTGATGCTGTCGCGCGGGACCCGCGAGTCGTGGGCGTGCCGTCCACGAAGGGGACGCTGACCGCATCGTGAAGTCCGTCGTGGTTCTGGACTACGGCTCAGGGAACCTTCGCTCGGCGCAACGCTCATTGGAACGTGCCGGTGCCCGGGTCGAGGTCACCGCGGATCCGACCCGGGTTCTCGAATGCGATGGGCTTGTCGTTCCCGGCGTCGGCGCGTTCGCTACCTGCATATCCGGGCTGCGTGCAGTCAAGGGGGACCGTCTCATCGATCGACGGTTGGCCGGTGGCCGCCCCGTGTTGGGGATCTGCGTCGGGATGCAGATCCTGTTCGAGACCGGTGTGGAACACGGGGAGCGCACCGAAGGGCTCGGCCATTTCCCCGGAACCGTCGAGCACCTCGACGCGGCGGTCCTCCCGCACATGGGCTGGGACTCTCTGCGCGTGCCCCGCGAATCCCATCTCCTCGCCGGGATTGACGAGGAGTTGTTCTACTTCGTTCACAGCTACGGCGTGCGGTCGTGGAACTGGGTATCGACGGACGCGCGCCGGCCAGAACCAGTGGTGAGTTGGTGTGACTACGGCACGCCCTTCATTGGCGCGATCGAGAACGGGCCCCTTGTGGGAACGCAGTTCCACCCGGAGAAGTCCGCGGATGCGGGGGCGGCCCTGCTCGCGACGTGGGTCGGTTCACTTCCCTCGTCCTCGCTACTGTGACCCGGTGCAACCACTCACCCTTCTCCCCGCCGTCGATGTCGCCCAGGGAACTGCGGTGCGATTGGTACAGGGCGCTGCCGGGACCGAGACCGCATATGGGTCGCCGGCGGATGCCGCCGCGCAGTGGGTCGACCAGGGCGCGACCTGGCTCCACATCGTTGACCTCGACGCGGCATTCGGTCGCGGCTCGAACGCGGACCTGATCACCTCGGTGGTGAAGCACCTGCGGGATCGGGTGCACGTGGAGTTGTCCGGGGGAATCCGCGACGATGAATCGCTGCGGTGGGCTCTGGGCACGGGGTGCACCCGGGTCAACCTGGGAACCGCCGCCCTGGAAGATCCCGACTGGACAGCGAAGGTGATCGCCGACCACGGCGACCGCATCGCCGTTGGGCTCGATGTTCGTGGCCACACACTCGCGGCACGCGGCTGGACCCAGGAGGGTGGTGACCTCTGGGAGACCCTCGGCCGACTCGACGCCGCGGGCTGTGCGCGCTACGTCGTGACGGACGTGGCCAAAGACGGGACGATGAAGGGGCCGAACTTCCACCTCCTCCGCGATGTGTGTTCGGCCACCAACCGACCGGTGGTGGCATCCGGTGGAATCTCGCACCTCGAGGATCTTCACAAGCTCTCCGATATGCCCGGAATCGAAGGAGCGATCGTGGGTCGCGCCCTCTACGACGGCGCCTTCACCCTCGCCGAGGCCTTCGCCGCACTCGAAGCGCGATACGACCCCTACGAATGGGGACCTCCGCGCCCATGACCCTCGCAGTGCGCGTGATCCCCTGTCTCGATGTCGATGAGGGTCGCGTCGTCAAGGGTGTCAACTTCGTCAACCTCACAGATGCAGGCGATCCGGTGGAACTCGCCGCGGCATACGACTCCGCCGGTGCCGATGAACTCGTCTTCCTTGACATTACGGCGTCGAGTAGCGGTCGCTCCACGATGCTCGACGTCGTGCGCCGCACCGCGGACTCGGTCTTCATTCCGGTCACTGTCGGAGGAGGGGTCCGTTCTCCAGAGGATTTCGATGTGCTGCTTCGTGCCGGGGCGGACAAGGTCAGTCTGAACACGGCCGCCATCGCGGACCCGGAACTCATCGAGCTCGCCGCGCAACGTTTCGGTTCCCAATGTGTCGTGCTCTCCCTCGACGTTCGACGCAGCGAGGACGCGGAGAGTGGGTTCGAGGTGACCACGCACGGGGGACGGAGGGGGACGGGCATCGACGCGCTCGCCTGGGCGCGTGAAGGAGCAGCCCGCGGCGCCGGCGAGCTCCTCCTCAACTCCATGGATGCCGATGGCACGCGGACTGGATTCGATCTCGAGTTGATCGCGGCCGTCCGCGAGGTCGTGTCCGTCCCGATCATCGCCAGCGGCGGTGCCGGCCACGCGGACGACTTCCCCCCGGCTGTGGCGGCCGGAGCGGATGCGGTGCTCGCGGCCAGCATCTTCCACTTCGGCGTGGTCTCGATCGCGGAGGTCAAGGAAGCGCTCTCGTCCGCGGGCTATCCGGTGCGCGGCAGGATGTGACCATGGCGCGGGCACATGACCTCGGGGTCCACTTCGACGCTGCCGGGCTGGTGCCGGTCATCGCTCAGCAGTGGGACTCGGGGGAGGTGCTGATGCTGGCGTGGATGGACGAGGAGGCACTCGACCGGACCCTCGCCACCGGCGAGGCCACCTATTTCTCCCGGAGTCGCCAGCGGCAGTGGATCAAGGGGGAGACGTCGGGACATTCCCAGCGGGTGCGCGAGGTGCGGGTCGACTGCGATGGGGACACCGTCCTGATCCTCGTCGAACAGTCGGGACCGGCCTGCCATAACGGCACGCGCAGTTGTTTCGAGACGTCACGCACGGAGATCGGGTGAGCCGTCCGCTCGGCGTGACTGTTCCCGAGCTCGCGGATTTCTGTCTGCTCGCACGCGACCGCCGGGTGATTCCCGTCGCGCGGACATTGCTCGCCGACGGCGTCACACCGGTTGCACTCTTCGAGGTGCTCTGTGGTGATCGGGCGGGCACATTCCTGTTCGAGTCGGCCGAGAAGGGTCGCTCATGGTCCCGCTACTCGTTCGTGGGGGTCCACAGCGTGGCGATGCTCACCGAGCGTGACGGTGTCGCGGAGTGGTCGGGCCGTGTTCCTGTCGGACTCCCACTCGACGGCGATCCAGACCAGGTCCTCCGCGCCACCGTGGAGGCGCTGCGCACCCCACGCCTCGAGGGTCTGCCGCCGTTCACCGGGGGCATGGTCGGCTACCTCACGTATGACGTGATCCGGCGGTGGGAGTCGGTTCCCGATGCGTGCGTCGACGATCTCGCGCTTCCGGAGTTGGGTTTTCTGCTCGCAACCGATCTCGCGGTGCTCGACCACTGGAGTGGAACCGTCACCCTCATCGCCAACGCGATCAACTTCGATGCAAGCGATGAGCGTGTCGAGGCAGCGTGGGCGGATGCGGTGCGTCGACTCGATGACATGCAGGCTCGGTTGACGTCGCCCATGAGCGGATCGGTGGCGACAGGGGAGCTGCTTGATGAGGGGGCGCCCGATTCCACCTTCACGCGCGCGGACTACTGCGCTGCCGTCGATCGCATTCAGGAGCACATTCGCGGGGGCGACGCCTTCCAGGTGGTCCTCTCCCAGAGGTTCACCGTCCCCTATGCGGGGCGCGCCATGGATGTGTACCGGGTTCTGCGATCGACGAACCCGAGCCCCTACATGTACCTCGTGCGCGTCCCCGTTTCCGGAGATGACCCGAGCGAGACAGCACACTTCGACATCGTGGGCTCGTCTCCGGAGGCACTGGTCACCGTGACCGACTCCGAATGCGTCGTCCATCCGATCGCGGGAACACGCCCGCGCGCCGCCACCGCCGACGAGGATGCAGCGCGCGCCGTGGAGTTGATGCAGGACACCAAGGAACGAGCGGAGCACGTGATGCTCGTGGACTTGGCGCGCAACGACCTCGGCCGGGTGTGTGAACCCGGTTCGGTCCACGTCACGGAATTCATGGCGGTCGAGCGGTATTCCCATGTCATGCACATGGTGTCGACCGTCGTCGGGACACTCGGCCCCACGTCCACGGCCTTCGACGCTCTGGTTGCTGCATTCCCCGCCGGAACCTTGAGCGGCGCCCCGAAGCCGCGGGCCATGGCGATCATCGACGAGTGTGAGCCCACACGCCGGGGGATCTACGGTGGGTGTGTCGGCTACATCGACTTCGCGGGGAATATGGATATGGCGATTGCCATCCGCACGGCGGTGATCAAGGACGGCCTGGCACATGTCCAGGCAGGTGCCGGTGTGGTTGCCGATTCCCGCCCGGACTCGGAGTTCGAAGAATGCGTTGCGAAGGCCCGTGCGGTTCTTCGGGCGGTGCGGACCGCCGCCACACTGCAGGATGTGGGGAGTGCAGATGACTAGCGCTCGCACGTACCTCCTCACCATGCTCGTGCAGGCGGCTGCAGGTATCGCGTGCGGTGCCTGGGGATCCGGTGCGGTGACCGGACTCGGCTGGCTCGCGCTGGCAGCCGTGGCGGGTGCGGTGGCCACGCGCACCTGGGGACGTCGGGTCGTGGGCGCGACCGTCGCGGTCGCGGGTGCCCTCGCCGTCATCGGCGCGGGACTGCAACCGATCGCGCTCGCGGCGCTGGCGTGCACGATCACCGGGGGGGTCACGCTGGTCCTCGGCCCCGGGTGGCCGACCATGGGCGGCCGGTACGAACGTGCACCCTCGGGAAAGTCGGCATGGCAGGCACTCGATGCCGGCGAGGATCCGACCCTGCGCGATGGTTGAATGGAGGCATGAGTTCCGACAGCCATGGTTCGAGTCCCGCTGCGTGGACTGCAGTCGTCATCATCACCCTCGCATTCGCGGTGGGGACGCTCGCCCTGATCGTCGGCAATTGGCCGATGTTCTGGGTCGGCGCCGCGCTCGTGGTTGTCGGCGGTGTCGCCGGCAAGGTGATGCAGAAGATGGGTCTGGGCGCACAGCAGTCGGCGTCGTAGCCGTACCGAACCCTTACCGTTTTCTGACGCTTCGCATGTGCCGGCGGTCCTACGGGCCACGTCTCTCTGGGACGCTACTGCCATGACCGAGAAGGGGCTGGTCCTCGTCATCGAGGACGAGCGGGCGATCTCGGACCTGCTGCGCCTCTACCTTGCTCGCGAAGGGTTCGGTGTGCACGTGGAGCACACGGGCCCGGGCGGGCTGAGTGCCGCCCGCACCCTCAGTCCCACCGTGATGATCGTCGATGTGGGGCTCCCCGGGATGGACGGCACGGAGATCTGTCGGACGCTGCGCGCCGAAGGGAACTGGGTGCCCCTGCTCTTCTGCACTGCGCGGGATGAGGAGGTGGACCGCATCCTCGGCCTCGAGTTGGGTGCCGATGACTACATCTCGAAACCCTTCAGTCCCCGTGAGGTCGTCGCCCGGGTCAAAGCTCTCACGCGCCGGGTCGCGCACACCGCGTCTCCCGGTGACGCGTATCAGGTGGGGCAGGTCACCATCGATACGACTACGCGCCGGGTGCGCGTCCGCGACGTGGAGGTATCGCTGACGGCCACGGAGTTTGATCTGCTGGCGCATCTCATGGCATCCCCGGGCCGGGTATTCACCCGCGAGCAGTTGCTCGCCGACGTCTGGGGCTACGCCGCCGTCGTGGGGACGCGGACGGTGGACGTCCATGTGGCACAACTGCGCGGGAAGCTTGGGGAGGACAGTCCGATCCGCACCGTCCGGGGCGTCGGCTACTCCGCGGAGGAGCAGTGAGGATCCGGCGTGTGGGGATCGTGGCGCAGACGGTTTCCCTCGCCATCGCCATCGCGCTGATCACCGCACTCGTGGCCGCGGGAGTCGCCCTTCCCTTATTGCGCGGCGCCTCGATCGACCAGGGACAGCAAACCCTCGGTCGACTTGCAGACCTCACATCCCGCGCCATCGAGCGCCGAGACGTCGGGCTCCCCGGAGGTAGACCGTTGCCGCGGCAGCTGTCGCGGGCACTGGAGGCCAGCAATGTCACCGGGTACCTGGTATCCCCACTGGGGGGTGAGGTTCCCGGTCTCAGTCCCAGGGAGGTACAGGCACTCCTCGCAGGGGAACGCATCAGCGGGCAGGTCGAAACCGATGCGGGAACGATCCTGATCGAGGGACGGCCGCTGAGTTCCGGGGGTGGTGTCGTCTTGCAGCAGGGAATTGCGGAAGCAGGCTCCTCTGCGGGGCAATTCCTGAGCAGGTTCCTGATCGCACTCGTCATCGGCCTGCTCATCGCGTCCCTGATCGGGTACATCGCTGCCCGGCGCCTGACCCGACCCCTGCGCGCAGCCCGCGATGCCGCCGACAGCATCGCCGAGGGATCCCGCGATGTCGTGGTCGAGCCGAGTGGGCCGCGCGAGGTGGCCGATATTGCAGACGCAATTAATGCGGTCAATGCGGCTCTGGTCGTCTCCGAGGGACGGCAGAGGGATTTCCTCCTCTCGGTCTCCCATGAGTTGCGCACACCGTTGACCACTGTCAAGGGTTACGCGGAGGCATTGGCGGATGGCGTGGTGCCGGACACGGACATTGCTCGCACCGGTGAGGTGATGAGTGTCGAAGCAGCTCGCCTCGACCGACTCGTCGCAGACCTTCTCGACCTCGCGCGTCTCGGGGCCGTCGATTTCCGCATCGATGTCGTTGAGACGAGTGTGCACGAGTTGCTCACCGAGGCCTCGCGTGTCTGGACCGATCGTTGTGCCCGCGAAGGAGTCACCCTCCACGTGGACGTTCCGTCGGAGGTCACACCATGGCGGACGGATCCGGTGCGCGTCCGCCAGATCATCGACAACCTGATGGAGAACGCGCTCCGCATGACGCCGACGGGTACGAGCATGTGGCTCACGGGACGGGACGCGGATCCGATCACGATCACGGTGCGCGACAGAGGACCGGGTCTCACTGAAAATGACATCGTCGACGCCTTCCAGCCGGGGGTTCTCTACGAGAGGTACCTCGGCCAGCGTCCCGTCGGAACGGGCATCGGGCTCGCCCTCGGCGGCCGACTCGCGCGCGGACTCGGGGGCGAGGCGTCCGCTGCTTCCGTCGCAGGTTCCGGTGCGTCCTTCACGGTAACGCTGCCGCGGGGTTCGGGTTCGTGACGCCCGCACTCCGCCGCTGGGCCCCTGTCGTGGGGGTGGGGACGCTCGCCTTCACGGCACTGGTGATCGTGAGTCTCCGGGATCCGGAGAGAGGCGGTGTGTACCCCCCGTGCATGAGTGCAGCACTCGGAATCGCGTGCCCTCTCTGTGGAGGTCTCCGGGGAACACATGATCTGCTCCACGGTGATGTT
>JBJTBD010000009.1:0-16823 GCA_046091195.1 Actinomycetota bacterium | reverse complement strand
ATCTGCCGGGCCTTCGCGAGCATCCGCTTCTCTCCTGCGGACAGTCCCCGCTCACGCTCCCGACGCCACAGGTCCCTGACGACCTCGGCGACCTTGATGACGTCGCCCGAAGCGAGCTTCTCGAGATTCGCCTTGTACCGGCGGGACCAGTTGGTGGGCTCCTCCGTGTAGGGCTGGCGCAGCACGTTGAACACGCGGTCAAGTCCCTCGGCGTTTACGACATCGCGCACACCTACGAGGTCCACGTTGTCCGCGGGGACTCGCACTGTGAGATCACCCTGGGCGACCCGCAGCACGAGGTACTCGCGGTCCTCCCCCTTGATCGTGCGCATCTCAACGGACTCGATAACCGCGGCGCCGTGATGCGGATACACGACGGTGTCGCCAACATTGAAGGCCATGTACGGGGAATCCTTTCCGGGCCAATGAGTCTAACACGGCCCCCCGGGGGGCCATCGTGGCCGTGAGAGTGATCGAGCATCACGCAGTCGGGCCGCTAATGTGGTCATGTGATCCGAAAGAGCACAGCAGCCATCGCACTCCTCGCATCCCTCTCCCTCGCCGGCTGCTTCAGCGGCCCCAATGCCACAACCACTATGCAAGCCGGGCAATCGACTGGCAATGGTGTTCAGGCGCAGGCAGGACTGATCCGCGTTGAGAACGCCACGTTGGTCACCGGCCCCGAGGGCAGCAAGAGTGCGACTTTGATGATGCGCATCGTGAACCAGGGGACGGAATCTGATCGACTCCTCGCCGCCACCATCGACGGAGTACGCGCGAGCATCACCGGCGAAACAGTCGATCTCCCCCCGGGGACATCCATTCCCTTCGCCTACGAGTCAGACCTCTGGGTCAACTCGTATGGATTCGACGCAGAGCCGAGCGCATTCGTCGACGTCACCCTCGTGTTCGAGAAGTCCGGCGACGCGGAACTCCAGGTGCTGTCGGTACCACCACTGAGTTTCTACGAAGGAATAGCGCCCAATCCCCCGGCGGCTTAGGCCTCGTACTTGTAGCCGAGTCCTCGCACGGTCAGCAGGTGCACGGGATTCGATGGATCCTCTTCGACCTTCGCACGCAGGCGCTTGATGTGCACGTCGAGAGTCTTGGTGTCTCCGACGTAATCCGAACCCCACACCCGATCGATGAGTTGCCCGCGCGTGAGCACGCGACCGGAGTTGCGGACCAGGATCTCCAAGAGATCGAATTCCTTGAGCGGCATCGCGACCTGCGTGCCGCGGACGGTGACCACATGCCGCTCAATGTCCATGCGCACCGGACCCGACTCCACCGCCGGAGGAATCATCTCCTCCACCTCTCCGTGCCGACGCAGCACCGCCCGCACCCGGGCGAGCAGTTCGCGTGAGGAAAACGGCTTGGTGACGTAATCGTCGGCACCCAGTTCCAATCCCACGACCTTGTCCACCTCACCGTCCTTCGCGGTGAGCATGATGATCGGGACAGCGGAGTGGGTGCGAATCTGGCGACACACTTCAGTGCCCGCGAGACCGGGGAGCATCAGATCGAGCAGCACGAGATCAGCACCATGCTTGTCGAATGTGGCCAGCGCCTCGTTCCCATCGGAGGCGACGAGAACCTCGTAGCCTTCCCGCCGAAGCATGAAGGACAGAGCGTCGGAGAAGGACTCCTCGTCCTCCACCACCAGAACGCGCGTCACAGTCCTCGACCACCCTCGGGAGCAACGACAAGATCTATGGGCAATGCGCGTACCTCACCCGTCGTTGTCACACCTGAATCGTAGGCCGGAAGCCGGAGAGTGAAGGTCGATCCGGTACCAACCTCGGACCACACCGTGCACTCACCACCGTGGTTTTGACATACATGCTTGACGATCGCCAAACCGAGTCCCGTGCCCCCGGTGATCCGTGAACGCGCAGGGTCAACTCGGTAGAAGCGCTCGAAGATTCGGTCCACGTCATGTGGCGGGATTCCCTCACCCTGGTCCTTCACCGAGATTTCGACGATGCTCGCGTCACGCCGCGCGAAGATCGAAACCCGCGTGTGATCTGGGGAATAGAGGATCGCATTGACCAGGAGATTTCGCAACGCGGTGAGCAATTGGCCCCGATCCCCGTAGACGGTGGCACCCGTGGGGTCACCGCAAATCACTTCGATGTCGTGCGTGGAGGCCTGGACGCGCACTTCCTCCATCGACCTCGCCACGAGTTCGTCGACGTCGATGACTTCACCACGAATCAGCGGGTCATCGGACTGAAGGCGCGAAAGATCGATGACGTCCTGAATGAGCTCTGTCAATCGCGTCGCCTCCACCTGCATCCGCTCGGCGAAGTGGCGCACCTGCTCGGGATCATCCGAACTCGAGAGAAGCGCCTCGGCGAGAAGGGACATGGCGCCCACGGGCGTCTTCAACTCATGACTGACGTTGGCGACAAAGTCCCGGCGTACCGCCTCAACGCGGCGCTCCTCGGCGAGGTCATCGATCAGAACGAGGATCGCTCCTGTTCCCAGCGGCGCGACTCGGGCACGCAACTCGAGGAGTTCACGTCCCAGCGGCGGGCGACGAACCCGCATCTCCTGTTCACGCGCATTCCCATCGTCGGCCACCTGGTGCACCAGGGAGAGGATGTTAGGGATACCGATCGTTCCCTTGCTGACGAGCCCCAGGGCAGTTGCCCGGGTGCTGGCTCGCAAAACGGCCCCATCAGGGGCGACCACAAGCGATGCAGAGGGCAGGATCGACAGGACGCGCACAACTTCGTCGGGGACGGCGGGGCGGCCCGGAAAGCGCGAAGCACTCACTTCACCCGGACGACGCCGCGCTGCCACGTGGTCAGGATAGGCGGGTTGCGTCGCGGCTCCGCCCCACACAACGGACCATGGCAGCCAAGTTCCGCCAGGGTTCACCGAGTGTGCACTGATCGTTCACATCGGCCCCGCTAACGCCGGCGAAGTCCCCATCGGCACCTACTCTTGGTGCGGGAGGTTCTATGCGCTCGGCATTCCAGGATCAACTCGAGCAGGTCACCGACGATCTCGTCGAAATGACCCGCGTGGTGGGGTCCGCGATGAACAAGGCCACGCAAGCCCTCCTCGATGCCGATCTCTCCCTCGCCGAGTCGGTGATCGAGGCGGACGCACGGGTGGACGCCCTCACCAGCGACGTCGAGGATCGCTGTTTCGAGATCATCGCTCTCCAGCAGCCCGTGGCCTCCGATCTCCGCGTGGTACTCGGGGCCATGCGCATGGCGGGCTCCCTGGAACGCATGGGCGACCTCGCCGAGCACGTGGCCAAGCAGGCGCGCATGCGCCACCCCCGACCCGCAGTACCCACGGAACTTCGGGAGACCTTCGCGCAGATGGGGCGCCTGGCCGAGGACATCGTCTCCAAGACCGGCCAGGTGATCGCGAGCAAGGACGTCACATTGGGGACGGACATCGCCCGTCACGACCAGGAGATGGATCGGCTCCACCGGGAACTGTTCACGATCGTGCTCTCCCCCACCTGGTCCCACGGTGTCGAGGCGGCGATCGATGTGACGCTGCTCTCCCGCTACTACGAGCGCTACGCCGATCACGCCGTGTCCGTGACCCGGAGAGTCGTCACCATCGTGACCGGCGAGCCCTACGTGGGTGTCACCCTGGACGGCTGACGCCCCCGGGGTATGCGTCACACTCCTCCCATGGCCCTTCGGCGCATCGCCGTCCTCTCGATTCATACGTCCCCCCTGGATCAGCCCGGGACGGGAGACGCCGGAGGCATGAACGTCTACGTCGTCGAGACGAGTAAGCGCATCGCCGAGGCTGGCATCGAGGTGGAGATCTACACCCGAGCGACGTCGTCGAGCCTTCCCCCCTCGGTCGAGTTGGCACCGGGGGTCACCGTCCGCCACGTCACCGCCGGCCCCTTCGAAGGATTGACGAAGGACCAACTCCCCGGGCAGTTGTGTGCGGTGACCGCTGGACTTCTGCGTGCGGAGGCCTCACGGCCCGAAGGGTGGTTCGACCTCATCCATTCCCACTACTGGCTCTCCGGACAGGTGGGCTGGCTGGCATCCGAGCGGTGGAACGTCCCCCTCGTCCACAGCATGCACACGATGGCGCGCGTGAAGAACGCGGAACTCGCAGCCGGGGATACACCAGAACCCGAGGTGCGGGTGATCGGTGAGCAACAGGTCGTGGACGCCGCGACACGGCTGGTCGCCAATACCGTCGACGAGAAGCGTCAGCTTGTCGAGCTCTACGGGGCGGATCCCTCACGCATCGATGTGGTGCATCCGGGCGTCGACCTCGCAACCTTCTCCCCCGGTGATCGCGCCGCGGCACGTCGAGCCAAGGGCGTCGCGTCGGATTCGATCGTTTTGCTCTTCGTCGGACGAATCCAACCGCTCAAAGCACCCGATGTGCTGCTCGGAGCAGCCGCTGTGATGGCCCAGGATCCTGCGATACGGGAACGCTTGCGCGTCGTCGTATGCGGAGGTCCCTCGGGAAGTGGCCTCGACCGTCCGAACGCACTGATCGAACAGGCCCGCGCACTCGGGATCCAGGACATCGTGCGCTTTGAACCACCGGGGGATCGCGCATCCCTTGCCGATTGGTACCGAGCAGCGGATCTCACCGTCGTGCCATCGCATTCGGAATCCTTCGGCCTGGTCGCGGTGGAGTCGCAGGCGTGTGGGACACCTGTGGTCGCTGCATCGGTCGGTGGTTTGCGCACAGCGGTGGCCGACGGCGTGAGTGGTGCACTCGTCGCCGGGCACGATCCGCGCATGTACGCCGAGACCATCCTGCGGCTGGTGTCACACAATGCCCGGATGGTGGAACTCCAGGCGGGTGCCCGCATGCATGCGGCCGGATTCGGATGGGACAACACCACCCGAGGACTGCTTGAGACGTATCACGCGGCACTTCAGGAGTCCCATCCGCGGCTCAGCCTCGTCTCCCCGTGAGGCATCGATGACCACCGTCGCCAGTATCGAGCAGATCCTCGATGGGATCGGCGTTCCGTGGGAACGCGCGAATGCCACCACCGTGGTCGTCACGCTCCCGGGCGAACGCAAACTGCGCACCACCTGCAGCCTCACACTCGGAACTTCGGCACTCACCGTCAATGCATTCGTCTCACGTCGTCCGGATGAGAACCACGCGGAGGTCTACCGCTGGTTGCTTGAGCAGAACCGTCGCCTCTACGCACTCGCCTTCAGCCTGGATCACCTCGGCGACATCTACCTCACCGGCCGGGTGGCTCTGACCGCGGTATCGCCGGAGGAACTCGATCGGATCCTCGGCTGCATTCTTGAGTACTCGGATGCCTCGTTCAACACCATCCTGGAACTGGGTTTCTCCAGCGCCATCCGCCGTGAGTGGGAGTGGCGTACCGAGAAAGGTCTCCCCGTCGACAACCTTTCAGCCTTCGCGCACTTGCTCCATCCGCTCGAACCTGATGCGTGATCCGGCAGGATGGGGCCATGACCTCGACCCTCATCCTGCTCCGGCACGGCGAGAGCGAATGGAATGCGCGCAATCTCTTCACCGGCTGGGTCGACGTCGGCTTGACCGACAAGGGTCGTGCCGAGGCTGCCCGCGGTGGCCAACTCCTTGCCGAGGCGGGGATCCTCCCCGACGTCGTGCATACGAGCTTGCTTTCACGCGCGATCACCACTGCCCACCTGGCTCTCGCCGAATGCGATCGGCTCTGGATTCCGGCGGTGCGCACCTGGCGACTCAACGAACGCCACTACGGCGCACTGCAAGGGAAGGACAAGGCGCAGACCCTCGCGGAATTCGGTGAGGAGCAATTCATGCTGTGGCGCAGGTCATACGACGTCCCTCCCCCGCCCATCAACCCGGATAGCGAGTTCGCCCAGACATACGACCCGCGCTACGCGGCACTCCCGCCTGAGGCGCGCCCCCGGACGGAGTGCCTCGCGGATGTGGTGCGCAGGCTCATCCCCTACTGGCAGGACGTGATCGTCGCCGAGGGTCTGCGCCGCGGAGACACGGTGCTCGTCGCCGCCCACGGGAACTCACTCCGCGCACTGGTCAAGCACCTCGACGGCATCTCCGACGAAGACATCGCCGCGTTGAACATCCCGACCGGGATTCCCCTGGTCTACCGACTCGACGACGACATGCGGCCGGTGGTCCCCGGAGGGGAGTACCTCGATTCGGCAGCGGCGGCGGAAGCGGCGGCTGCAGTTGCCGCCCAAGGCCGTCGATGACGGTCCGGCTCGACCTCGCTGACTCCACGCTGCGGGAGTGGACCGCAACCGTCCTCGCTGCCGATCCCGAACAGGGAATCGTCCTTGATCGCTCGGCCTTCTACCCCGGTGGTGGCGGACAGCCTCCCGATCATGGTGTGCTCCTGTGGGGCGGAGTGCAGACGCACATCGTCGATGTGCGCAGGTCGGATGACTACTGGTTGATTCCCGCCGAGGGTGACCCGCTGCCACCCGTGGGCACGCACGTCCAGGGTGCGATCGAGGACGAACGGCGAACAGCCCTTATGCGCACACACTCCGGACTGCATCTGCTCTCCGGTGTGGTCTTCCGCGACTTCGGTGCGCTGGTGACGGGCAGCAACATGGACCCGCTGAGTGGTCGGCTCGACTTCAACCTGGACACGGTCCCGGAAGGCTTCAAGGAGGCCGTCGAGGAAGCCTGCAATGTGGAAGTCGTCACCGATCGAGCGATCAAAGCCTACGAGTTGCCACGCGACGAGGCGTTTCAGATCCCCGACGTCATCCGGACCGCAACCAATCTCCTGCCTCCAACCATCGAGATCGTGCGTATCGTGGATATCACGGGCCTCGACGTGCAGGCCGATGGCGGAACGCACGTCGCGTCGACGGCTCACATCGGGCGCATGCAGGTCCTGAAGGTGGAGAACAAGGGCAAGGGGTTCCGCCGCATTAGAGTCGCACTGGAGGACTAGATGAGTAGCCAGAGCCGGGTCGGATGGCTGGAACTCTTCTACGACCTGATCTTCGCGGCATGCACGCTGATCATCTTCATGTCGATGAAGCAGGACTTCTCCGTCGAGAATCAATGGTGGCTCAGCTTCATCGTCCTCCTCCTCTTTAGCGTCTGGCTGATGACCACGTTCGCCCTCAACCGGCTTCGCGATCAATCCACCTGGGTGCGCTTTCTCGTCTTCGCCCAGATGGGTGCACTGATCGGCACTGTCTTGATCGCCGCGCAGACGAGCAGCGTTGACGACAACGTCGGCCTCTTCTTCTTCGCGATCGTCTTCGTGACGCTTGGGCTCCTCGCTCGGACCGTTGCACGTGAGGTGGGATCACCTGCTGATTTGCAGCGCCACGCAGGATGGGGAGCATTCATCGCGGCGCTCATCATTGGGGTCAACGCCTTCACGCCACAGTCCTTCAACATCTTCGCGCTGGCATTCTCCTTTCTCGTCATCGTGGGCGGGTACTTCCTGCTGTTCCTCCCGCGCATGGACCGTCAGATGCCGATCAATCGCGAGCATCTCAGCGAGCGCCTTGCACAACTCTTCCTGATCGTGGTCGGTGAGTCCTTCCTGGAGATCGCGGTCGGCTTCCAGCTCGGTGGTCGGCCGAACATCCTCGGAATCGTCCTGGTGGTGTTCCTGCTCGGCTTGACCTGGGCGCAGTACTTCGACGTGCTGTGGAATCGAGGAACACCGACAGGCGCTGGGCTCCTTCTGCTCTACCTCCTCGGCCACGCGATCGCGATACTCGGGATCGGGACGGCGAGCCTGAGTCTGTCCTCGGTCGCCATCACCAAGGAGGGTGACGTCCTGGAAAGCCTCTACGGCACCGAGTTGACCAATTCGCTGATGCTGACGTACGTCGGATTCACCGTGATCGCCCTGTCGCTACGGCCGACGCGCCTGCGCATCATCGCGATCCTCGGTGGCGTGACGGTGGTTCTCGCCGCGATCGAGGCTGCGTCCGCGGCGTTCACCGAACTAGATGAACGGGCGATGGCGATCGTGGTCGGCGTCGTGCTTCTCGCGGGAGTCGCCCTGAGCACGAGTGCGGTCCGCTGGGAACGGAAGCAGGTCAGCGTCCGGTGATCTCCCGGATCTTGGGCCGCACGTCGAACAGGTAGATCAGCGAGGCGACGGTCCCGGCGATCCCGATTATGTTCAGGGTCATCCCGGGAAGCAGGCCGGTCAGAAGTGCCGCGCCCGTGAGGATCATCCACAGCACCTTGGACTGACGCCCCACCGCCGGAAAAGCTGCGGTGGGGCGTCGAATGCAGTCCACGAAGGCGTATCCCTTGACTACGAGGAAGAGTCCCCAGAGAACGAGGACCACGAGACCTTGGACAGCATCGAACATGCTTCCACGCTAACGGGTTCGGCGAATCCGTCAAATCCCGGGCGAATCCGTCAAATCCCGACGGCCTCGCGCACGAGCACAACGGTCTTGCCGAGGTTCTCGCGCGTGGTCGTGGCGAGTGCGCGCACGTCGACGTTGGGCAGCGTGATGTCCGGAACAGAGAGCGTCACCTGCTTGGTCGGGACCTTGGCGACGACGCCCGCGGCTGCGCTGGCGACGTCCTTGGCGGTTCCGATGACGAACGTGGGGTTGAGGTATTGCGTCATTTCAGTGCTCCTTTGCGGGCGACGCAGAATCCTCTGCGCCACGGTGGGTGGTGTTCTCGGCCTGGAAGGCCGCGTAGATCTGCAGCAGCGTTGTTCGCTGCCGCTCGGTCAAGGTCATGTCAGCCGCGATCGCGGTGGTGACGGCGGCATCCCCGGCACGCTCGTCGAGGATTCCTGCCTGGACGTACAGGGTCTCGGCGGAGATGCGGAGCCCTTGGGCGATCCGGTTGAGGATCTCCGCGCTCGGCTTCCGAAGCCCCCGTTCCACCTGGCTCAAGTAGGGGTTCGAAATCTCGGCTGCCTTCGCGAGTTGCCGCAGGGACATCTGGGCCTGGTCCCGCTGCTCGCGGATGAAGTCTCCGAGGGATCCGACGTCGAGAGGCATGCCTCCAGGGTGCCACAGAGTGCTTGCAATTGCAAACGCATCTGCTAGCCCTAGTTAGCGATGCGGCATGCCAGGCTTCGGTGGTGCGCGTGGTGGTGCAGCGGGCCCGGGATGCCTCGGTCAGCGTCGACGGGACGGTCGTGGGGTCGTTCCCGGGGCCAGGCCTGGTCGTCCTGGTCGGGGTCACCCACACCGACACCGCTGCCGAGGCGGCCGCCCTCGCGTCTCGGGTCTACGGCCTGCGCATCTTCGAGCAGGCGCACCTGCAGGAGGTGGGAGGGCGCATTCCCGCGGATGCCGGACGCGAGGTCTCAGCCCGCGATGGCAGATTGCCGGTGCTGGCCATCAGTCAGTTCACCCTCTACGGCAGCACGCGGAAGGGCAGGCGACCCACCTGGGACGCGGCCGCGCCGGGTCCGATCGCGGAACCACTCTTCGAGGCCTTCGTCGAGGCACTGCGCGCCGAGGGCGCGCCGGTGAGCACCGGTCGATTCGGGGGGGATATGCAGGTCCACTTCACGAACGACGGACCCATGACGCTCGTCATGGATAGCGCGGACTAGACCACGACCGGTTCAAGCGCGCCCGCGATCTGCGCGTCCCCGTGATGAACCATGATGGTCGCGTTCTCGGGAACGCTGCGTTTCACCACGACGGTGGCGATCGGCCCGAGTTCGTAGTGTCGTGCAGCACTGCCTACCCAGCCGACGTCCGAGCCCTCGAAGAAGACGGGATCCCCGTGCGCGGGCAGTACTTCGTCGCTGCCGTCGAGATGGGCGAGAGCGAGACGCCGCGGCGGGCGCCCGAGATTGTGCACGCGCGCAACGGTTTCCTGACCTCGGTAACAGCCCTTCGCCAGGTGAACTGCGGGTCCGATCCATCCCACTTCATGAGGGAGCGTGCGGTGGTCGGTCTCCTGACCCACCCGGGGCACCGCGGCAGCAACGCGCATGGCGTTCCATGCCCACGTTCCGGCAGGCTCTCGGACGACGCGATCGGCGAGGTCCCATCTGGGCAGGATCACCTCACGCCCCGGGAAGCCATGTGGACGTGACGGGACGTACTTATCCGCACTCCCACCCCGGTCACTGCCGGCATCGACACGACCGGTGCCGGCGAAGTCCGCCGGCTCGATCCACGTCGGGTGTTCGAGGTCGCGCTCCATGGTGGGTTCCCAGACGACCGCGAAATCCGGAGTGCGATCGGCAATCTCCACTCGCGTCATGAACTTCATCGATTCGAGGTAGGCGACAAGTGCGGACGCGGTGCCTGGTTGCGTGATGATCCAGGTAGTGGCTCCGTCATCGACGAGATGCAGCTCGAACTCCACATGCCCATGCGGGCTGAGGATCAGAGCCAAGGAACTCGAACCCGCACTCAGACCTTCGAGGTGCTGCGTGGTGAGGGCATGCAGCCAGGTGAGCCGATCGGGCCCCGACACTGTTACGACGTCGAAGTGGGAGAGATCGACCACACCGCGCCCGGACGCGAGGAGTCGCTGCTCCGCATGCGGATCTCCGTAATGCCAGGCGACCCCTTCGTCGATGTCTCCGGCCGGGGCCGGAACACCGCGTGTCACAGGGGGTCCTCCTCAATGTCCTCCGGCATGCGATCACGGCAGGACAGACAGCGGCCATGGATCGACACGTGGGAGATGTCCGTCGAGAATCCATACGAGGAATCGAGCTCACCAATGAAAGGGTCCGCGACTGCTGCCGGGATGCTGCTCACCGATCCGCACATGTCGCAGACGAGATGGATATGCACATGCTCGTCGACGGCGTGATACGTCGGTGCTCCGTGACCGATATGCGCGTGCGTGACCAATCCGACGGCCTCGAGAACCTCCAGGGTGCGATAGACGGTCGAGAGATTCACACCGCTCGCCGTGGACTGCACCTCGAGCAGGATCTCCTCCGGTGTCGCGTGCCGGAGCCGGTCAACGGCTTCGAGGACGAGCTGGCGTTGCGGCGTGACGCGATACCCACGCTCGCGTAGGCGAACCTCCCAGCCGTCACTCATCCGAGCCACCTGCGGGGAGGAGCGTGGCGGCAAGGTGATTCGTCATCTGTTGTCCCATGGCCGCCATGTCGTAGGTCCACATCAGCCGCCCGTTGACCAGACCGTACAGCCGCTCACCCGCGCTGTAGTCCTTGGCGGAATCGGTGCGCGTCACGACATCCGTGCGCAGGGTCGCGCGGGCGCCTGTGATCACCGCGCTCTCGATACCGGTGACCTCGACTGAACCGAGGTAGATCTCCGCGTATCCGGTGGGGTGCGCGAGGGTGACCTCGACTCGCTTATCGGGCTGAGGCCGCCAGAATCCCGACTCCGTCGCCAAAGGGCGAACGCGGTTCCCGTCGTCGTCGAGCAACCAACTCCGGGAGAAGTAACTGAGGAAAGGCCGCCCGTCGCACTGGAAGGCGACCTCCTGACCGAACCGGAAGTCCTCGATCGTCGGGTAGTGGCCCGTTCCCACTCCCACCCAGGTGCCGATCAACCACGAGATGGGGATGATCGGCTCGGGGAGCTCGCCCACCGCCACGCCTATCCCTCACCCTTGAAGAGTGTGAGGACCCTGCGGAAGGCGAACCACGCAACCCCCGCGATCGCGACGATGAGAAGTCCCGTGGTGAACACTTCGAGCACGTCGCCACATTACAGCCGGGCGGGTGCGCAGCCCCAGCGCGCGATGAGGTCCACCGACTCGGGGGAGATCCCGGATTCCGCATGACGGAGCCCCGGGACAATTACCACCAACCTCTGGGGATTCGCCTCCGACGCACGCTCCAAGGCCCGCGGATGTTCCATCGGGAAGTAGTGATCCGCATCCCCGTGCATGATGAGGAACGGGGTATCAATGAGTCGTGCCGCCTCCTCGGGTGACATGGGCGGTGGTGTCGGCCACGGCCGGTGCGTGATGGCGGTACCGCGGGCGCGCATCGCGAGTCGCCCGGCTGGGCTTTCCACGATGGAATGCACGACCCGCATGATGCGCGTACCGCGATAGAACCAGAACGCGGGAGCGCTCACACTGGCGACGGCATCGACTCGGTGGTGGGGGGTATCGCGCTCGGCAGCGGCCCCTGCCGCGTGCCGCACTACGACAGCACCGCCCATGGAGAAACCGATGGTGACAACGCGATCGATTCCCTGGCTGCGCGCGTACGCCACGGCAGCGTCCACGTCCAGGACCTCGTCCATTCCGAGCGTCGTCTCACCCGCCGACGTCCCATGACCGCGCATGTCGATCGCGCACACCGATCCATGCCTCTGGAGGACATCAACGATCGCCGCCATCCGCGGGGTGCTTCGACTACCCGTGAACCCGTGGACCACCACGAACGCGGTGTCCTGGGAACGCGGGAGCCAGGTAGCCCCGATGCGGACGCCATCGGTGGTTGTCAGGTGCACGTCGACCACGGGGTGATTGTCTCTCAGGAGTCCACTATCCTGACGACTTCATTCGTGGTGGGAGGTTCAATGCGCTTGATCCTCCTGACGCGCGGCATGGAATCCAGCGCGGAAGTACTCCCGTCGCTCGCGTTGCTCGCCCACCACGTGCGCACCATGGCCGCGGAACCCACTGCCCTCCTGAGCACACCGGATGCCGACGCACTCCTCGTGGACGGTCGACGCGATCTCCCCTCGGTGCGCAGTTTCACCCGTCTCCTCCGCCAGGGCGGGGTGACCCAAGCGGTGATCCTCATCGCAACCGAGGGTGGCCTCCCCGCGATCCAGTGGGACTGGGGCATGGACGAGGTGATCCTGGATACCTGCTCTCCTGCGGAGTTGGAGGCACGACTTCGGTTGAGCGTGGCGCGGAGTGCTGCGCCGGGATCGCCCGCCGGTGAGGGAACGGAGGAGATCCGCAGCGGTGACCTCCACGTGGACGAGGGCGCGTTCAGCGCAACCCTTCGTGGGCGTCCACTCGACCTCACCTTCAAGGAATTCGAGCTGCTGAAGTTCCTCGCCCAACACCCGGGGCGGGTCTTCACCCGGGCAGTTCTGCTCCAAGAGGTCTGGGGATACGACTACTTCGGTGGAACCCGCACGGTCGACGTCCATGTTCGGCGGCTCCGCGCGAAGCTCGGCGTGGAGTACGAATCACTCATCGGTACGGTGCGCAACGTTGGCTATCGGTTCGTTCCCGAGCGTCCGGATGCGGCAACGATCGCAACGCTCGACGTCGATGAATCCGCCTTCACCCAGTAGCGAGAACGATGCGCTGATCGAGGTGCACGAACACCTCGACTCCTCCGAAGTGGCCGCCGTCACCGAATTGGTGAATTCCGCGACAACCTCCGACGGTGTGTCACCCCTTAGTGAACACGTGTGGCTACATCTCCGCCATGGCGGTGATGACCATGATCACCACTTTCTCGTTCGAACGGCACAGGGAGAGGTGGTCGGATACGCACACCTCGACACCACGGACGCCGTTGCCGGATCCTCCGCGGAATTGGTGATCTCACCCGAGTCACGTCGTCGTGGACTCGGACGCTTACTCGTCGAACACCTCATCGCAGCGACTCCCGATGGCCGACTTCGGTTGTGGTCCCACAGCGAAGGAGACGCCGCATCGGCACTCGCCGCGAGCATGGGCTTCGACACCCTCCGTGTCCTCTGGCAGATGCGTCGCTCCCTGCGTGCACCCCTGCCGCACGCCACGTTCCCTGCAGGGGTCACCGTCGCTCCATTTCGCCCCGGCGTCGATGACGATGCCTTACTCGCACTGAACGCGCGTGCATTCGCATCCCTCCCCGACCAGGGCTCGTGGACCCGAGAGGACCTCGCGACCCGGATGGCCGAGCCGTGGTTCGACCCCCAGGGCTTCCTGATGGCGTGGTCGGGATCGACGCTGGTCGGTTTCCACTGGACCAAGGTGCACGGGGAGGACCACCACCGTCACCAACCCATCGGTGAGGTGTACGTGCTGGGGGTCGATCCCAGCATGCACGGCCACGGCCTGGGACAGGCACTGACCGTCGCGGGCCTGCGGTACTTGCGTGAGCGCGGACTGGACCAGGTGATGCTCTACGTCGACCACACAAATGAGGCGGCGATCTCGCTCTACGCCCACCTTGGATTCGTGCGCTGGGATACCGACGTCCTCTACCGCCGCTCCACCTGATAACTCGTTCACCTTGCTGTGGGACCATCCCCGGGTGACCCTGCAGGACACCGCGACCCTCACCGCGGCCGAGGATCCGGATCAGGCCAAGGACCGGCGCTTCCTCGACCGAGAGTTGTCGTGGCTGGCGTTCAACAAGCGGGTACTCGAACTCGCCGAGGATGAACAACTCCCCCTGCTCGACCGGGCCAAGTTCGTCGCCATCTTCGCAAGCAATATGGACGAGTTCTTCATGGTGCGCGTGGCGGGCCTGAAGCGGCGGATCGCGACGGGAATCGCGCGACCCTCGGCCAGTGGGCGGGGGCCCAAGGAGGTGCTCGAGGGAATCTGGCGTCGGGCTTACGAATTGCAGCAAACGCAGGCCGACCTCTTCGCGCGCGTCATCCGCCCCGAATTGGACCGGAACGGGATCGCACTCCTGGGATGGGAGGAGTTGACCCCGGCGGAAAAGAAGGAGATGGACGTCCTCTTCGACTCCACCGTGTTCCCCGTGTTGACGCCGCTTGCCGTGGACCCCTCCCATCCGTTCCCCTACATCAGCGGCCTGTCCCTCAACCTCGCGGTGGTCGTGCGCAATCCCCAGACGGGAAACACCCTCTTCGCGCGCGTCAAGGTTCCACCGCTGCTGCCGCGCTTCTATGAGGTGGGGCCCCAGCGGTACGTCGCACTGGAGGACGTCATCGCGGCCCACCTCCGTGACCTCTTCCCAGGCATGGAGATCGTGGAGAACCACGCCTTCCGAGTGACCCGCAATGAGGATGTCGAGGTCGAAGAGGACGATGCCGAGAATCTCTTGAAAGCACTCGAACGGGAACTTGTGCGCCGGCGCTTTGGTCCTGCGGTCCGACTAGAAGTGGTCGAGGACATTCCGCACCACGTATTGGAACTCCTGGTCAGCGAACTCGACGTGACCGAGCAGGAGGTTTACCGCCTTCCCGGGCCACTCGACCTCACGGGGCTGTGGACGTTGGTCAATCTCGACCGGCCGGAACTCAAGCAGGCGAAGTTCGTTCCCCGAACTTCACGGCAGCTCGCCGGAGTTGAGACGTCGACCGCTCCCGACGTCATCGCGACCGTTCGCGAGCACGATGTCCTGCTGCACCACCCCTATGACGCCTTCTCGACGAGCGTGCAGCTCTTCCTCGAGCAAGCAGCCGCCGATCCCCACGTCCTCGCCATCAAGCAGACGCTCTACCGCACCTCCGGCGATTCACCGATCGTCGACGCGCTGATCCGGGCGGCGGAGAGCGGCAAGCAGGTGCTGGCTCTGGTGGAGATCAAGGCGCGCTTCGACGAACAGAACAACATCGAGTGGGCACGCAAGCTCGAGCAGGCCGGTGTCCATGTCGTCTACGGCCTCGTCGGGCTCAAGACCCATAGCAAGTTGTCGATGGTCGTTCGCAACGATGGTGATCAACTACGGCGCTACTGCCACATCGGCACGGGCAATTACCATCCCAAGACAGCCCGCCTCTACGAGGACTTCGGGTTGTTGACGTGCAATCCGGATGTCGGCGAAGACGTGTCGAATCTCTTCAACGTTCTCTCCGGCTATTCCATGAACACCGACTACAAACGACTCCTCGTCGCCCCGCACTCGGTCCGCAATGGGCTCGTCATGAGAATCGAGCGGGAAATCGAGCACCACCGCGAGGGACGACCAGCAGGTATCCGATTCAAGTGCAATTCCATCGTGGACGAGGCCATCATTGACGCCCTCTATCGAGCGTCGACCCAGGGCGTTCCGGTGGAGATCTTCGTGCGGGGCATCTGTGCTCTCCGACCCGGGATTCCCGGACTCAGTGAGAACATCCGCGTGATCAGCATCCTGGGACGATTCCTCGAACACTCACGGGCCTACTGCTTCGCCAATGGTGGAAACCCGTCCGTCTGGATCGGTTCCGCGGATCTCATGCACCGCAACCTTGACCGCCGAGTCGAGACCCTGGTCAGCCTGGCTGATCCTGAGCAGATCGCCGAGGTTGAGTCGATGCTCGATTTCGCTTTCGATCCTGGCACTGCCCGTTGGGAACTCAACCCCGATGGGACCTGGACCCGTTATCTCCTCGATTCCGAGGGCCGTCATCTGAGGGACTATCAGGAGACCCTCATCGAG
Source organism: Actinomycetota bacterium (assembly GCA_046091195.1). Classification (GTDB taxonomy): domain Bacteria; phylum Actinomycetota; class Actinomycetes; order S36-B12; family S36-B12; genus VGCC01. Next base: position 616 of record JBJTBD010000009.1, on the reverse strand, counting down.
GTGACGAGCAAGCGCGGAACGTTGCTGTGACCGAGGAGTTCCGCGAGACAGAGTTCAAGTTCCGGGTGGACCCGGAATTCGACCTTCCAGACCTCACGACTCTTGACTTCCGGATCGACCCCCAGCCACCGCTGATCCTGGACGCGGACTACTACGACACGGAGCGCACGACACTGCTGCGCTGGGGGATCACACTCCGGCGTCGGTCCGGTGGATCCGATGATGGATGGCATGCCAAGGTTCCCGTCGTTGGAGCCGAAGTCACCACCCGAGACGAGATTCGAGTGTCGGCGATGGGTGACACCGTGACCGATGCGGTGTTTGAGCCGGCGGCGAAGGTGACGGATCGGTGGCCTGGCGACGCCGCGATCCCGCTGTAGTCGATGCCGGGCAAGGCTGTGCCGCCAACGTTGTAGTCGACCGTCAGAGACGCCGAGGTGTCGCCATCCCTTTGGAAGCTGAAGATCAGCGGGGTGTCGCCCTTCTCCCGAATCCGCGCTGGCGCTACCGTTAGCCGGATCGTGGGTCGATCATCGTTGCGGATCGTGCCGTTCGCCTGGTTGGCGTTGGTGTCGATCACGGCACCAGTGGCATCGCTGATGGTGACGGTGAACTC
>JBJTBD010000008.1:0-13694 GCA_046091195.1 Actinomycetota bacterium | reverse complement strand
CTGCGGACATGCGGACATCCGGGGAAACCCTGTCCCTGCTAAGGTACCTCTCGGTCAACAACCTGCTATGCATCCTGCTCAACAAGGACCCGTCGGAACTCTACTTGAGGCCGGCTGGAGTGCTGCGGTTACAATATCCCCTGACCGCTGAAATCGTCAACATCGACTCAAGTTAGCGGTCCCTGGCCGCAAAGTACGAGGAGTTGGCGGTTAGAAAATACCTCGACGTCAAAAACCGGATCCAGGAAATGGGAGCATTCCTCATAGAGCTGGACACCACCTCCGTGGTCGACGACGTACTGGGTTCGAGGCTACCGCGCCGAGTATGACCTTCGAACACCCCGCTTTCCTGCCCCTGGTCCTGCTTCCTTTGATCGCCTACACCCTGTACCTGCGCGAGATAAAGAAAAGAAACTCGAGGATAGTACACTTCACGGGCACGACCATGCTCGAAACCTTGTCCCCGAAACCCAGGCTGGACCGGGTGGCGACCGTCGTCGGACTGACGGGGGTCGTGCTGCTGACACTCGCGCAGAGCGGACCGGGAATAGTATTGAAGGAGGATGTGTCCAACAACAGCATCGTCCTGGTTGTCGACGTCTCCGGTTCCATGACGGCAACCGACGTCAAGAAGACGCGACTGGACGCCGCGAAGAACGCCGCGGCGGCCTTCATAGCGAACGCCCCGAAAGAATGGACGCTCAGCGTGGTATCGTACAACGAGACGGTATCCGTACCGTCGTACCCCACCAAGGACAGAACGCTCAGCGCTACCGCCGTGCGGGATCTGCTGGCGGGAGGGGGCACAGCGACGGGAGACGCCCTGCTGCTGGCATACGCGGTCGGCCGGGCGGGGGATGCCGACAGAGTCCAGGAATCGGTGGCGGCCGGAGCGAACTTCGCCGACCCCAAACCCACCGATGTCATACTGATAAGCGACGGCGCGCAGACGGCAGGAAACGCTACCGTGGCCCAAGCTGCGGAACTCGCGGTCGAACTGGGGGTCCAAGTGTCGACCGTGGCCCTCGGCACCCCAGATGGCGAGATAAGCATACTCACCCCCGACGGGCTGACCCAGATTTTGAAAGTACCACCGGACTTTCTCACCCTCCAGAGACTGGCGCAGGTGACTGGTGGACAATTCGTATCGGCTTACACCGAGGAAGAAATGGGCCGCCTGTACACGTCGGTGACGTCGTCCCTGATCCGTAAACCGCAAACCACCGACCTGACGACGCACACCATAGCGACGGGGATAGTCCTGCTGCTCGCGGCCTACGGAATATACGCCCGTAGAAGGTCCTCTTGAACCAGGCGAAGAAAACCCGGACGATCGCGGGGCTGCTGACCCTGTGCCTACTGGCGGGATGCGCAGAATTGCCCGTCTCCGGAAGTTACTGTGTTTTTCCCGGTCCCGGAATACGGGAAATTGAACCACCGGCGGAGGACTACCTCGTCCCGTGCGTGGGCTCCGACCGGTACAAGGCAACGGTACGCGTAGACAGCGGGTGGCAAGTGTACTCCTCGGAGGAAATAATTGCCAACAACCCCAACCCGCCCCTGTTCCTTCAAGGTTTCGGTATGCCGCCACGAATAGTGCCCGGGCGGCCCGAAGAGCAGATAGTACTCCAGGCAGGCAACACCCCGGGCGGGACCGTCTTGATCAAAGGGTACGCCTCCTATCCGGAGGCCCTGCGCGATATCGACGACATGTTCATACTGGACTTCGAAAAGCAAGTGGTCGCGGGGGCGATAACCGTACTGAGCCGGGAAAGCGGCGACCCGCAATCCCGCACCCAGACACGAAAAGTGACTATGGATGTTGAACTGAAACCGGGTACAGTCTCCAGGGTGACTACAAGCACCATGCTATACGAGGCCCGCGATACGAATGCGGGGGGACCGGAAATAAGATACATGTTGAAATCCCTGGCCATCGGATGCGAGAGGACGTGCTACGAAGCCAACACCGGAACCGTTGACAGGGCCTTGGAATCTTGGGAGAACCGATGACCGACGACATGGACGAAGGCAAGCAAACCCGCAAGCCGGGAGGACGCGCGGCGGACTCCATGCTGATGCTGGTAGGCAAATCCCTCAAACCACTGTACGCCGCATTCGCGCTCTGGTCGCTGATGGCCCTGTTCTCCATGTACGCAAGCAGCTACAGCCTCCTGGATGCCTATAGCATCGCCTACGGGGAGAGCATGGTCCTCAGGCCCCTTCTACTGGTAGCGGTGATACTGGGCTGCTTTAAGATAATAGGACACATAGTCCCCCAGGTTCCCGCGACATTAGAGAACAGCACCATGGTGGTGCGCAAACCCGTGGAAAGGATACCGGCGTACGTCCGGAAACAAATATCCTTCCTCATCAAACTAATCCTGGCGGTCCTCGTCCTGGCTGCGGGGGTTAACAACATAAGGAACTCCTCCTCCTACTCGGCGCTCAACGACGGTTTCAGGCAGATGCCCGCGTTCATACCGCTGTACGCCATACAGGGCATACTCATGCTGGTGTTCTTCGTCGCGCAGTTTATGCTGCTGTTCGCCGTACTCAGCAGGGGCGGCATACACGTCTACCTGCCCGAAGAAGTCAAGACTGGCTTTGCGGACGTCTGGGGTCAGGACGCGGTGGTGGGGAAGATCAAGGAGATGGTCGAGTTCATCAGGGAACCCGAGATCATCGAATCCCTGGGCGGGCACGTGCCAGGGGGCATGCTACTATGGGGTCCCCCGGGTACCGGCAAGACCCTCATGGCCGAAGCCATGGCGGGCGAAACTTCCGTACCGTTCGTGATGGTCGAACCCGCGGCTTTCCAGAACATGTTCGTAGGCATCGGGCCGCTGAGGGTGAAGATGTTGTACAAAAAACTCCGCAAACTTTCCAACGTCTACGGGGGAGTGGTGGTGTTCTTTGACGAGGCGGACGTACTAGGGTCGCGCGGCGCGGAGGCAGGTTTCCAAACCAAAAACTCGGACGGGGCGGCCGTGAACAAACTGATGATGCCGCGCGTCGGCGGCGGAGGCGACCCGGCCATATTGAACACCATACTGGCGTCCATGCAGGGACTGCGCACACCGACGGGACTATTGCACAGGGTACGCAGAGCAATCGGGCTGCCCGCCGTGCATCCGAAACGATACCGTATCATGCACGTCATGGCCACCAACAGACCGGACTCCCTCGATCCGGCGCTCCTGCGGCCCGGACGCATCGACCGTATATTCAAGGTGGGGTACCCGTCCTACGAAGGCAGACTTCGCACCTACCAAGGCTACCTGGACAAGGTCAGCCACGGCCTGACCGACGGGCAGGTCAAATCCATAGCCCTGATGACCCCCAATGCCAGCGGTGCGGTGATAAAGGACATCGTCAACGAGGCCCTCATAGCGGCCATGCGCACGGGCAGGCGCTCCATCGAGTGGACGGACATGCTGGTGGCCAAACGTTACAAAGAATTCGGACCCAGCGAAGGGGTGGAGTACGTGCCCTACGAGCAGCACTCCGTGGCGGTGCACGAATCCTGCCACGCCCTGATAGCCTGGAGACTGCGCAAAAATCTGACCATAGACACCGTAACCATAGAGAAGGGCAGCAACTACCTGGGGTTGGTCTCGTCCATACCCAACGCCGAACTGCACACCAAGTGGGGCAAGGAGTACCGGATCGACATAGCGGTGTGCCTTGCATCCCTGGCGGGGGAGAGACTGTTTTACGGGGACTCCACCAGCGGGGTATCCGAAGACCTGGAAACCGCCACCAATCTGGCCACCTTAATGGTGTCCACATGGGGCATGGGGGAGAACATATCCGCGGGCAAACGCGAACCCGACCCCAAGAGCGGGGTGGTGCAAGAGGTGGAGGATCTATTGAAAGGAGTGTACGAAGAGGTGTCACGGATGATCCAGGAAGACCGCCACCTGGTACTAGCGTTGGCCCACACCCTGGAGTGCCGCAAAACCCTGTCCGGGGCCGATGCCCGCGCCATCCTAGAACTATCCCCGGGTTACGACGTAGACGGACGCATATACGACAACGTCAATGCACGGGCGATCCTAGAGAAGTACCATGCCGACATCGTTGAAAGCAGGATAACCGGAAACCTGCCGGAGACCCTCGCCGACGGCCTGTACCTACTGATACACGAGGAAGGGCAAGACAGAGAGTGGCCGACACCGGCCGGCGAAGCCGAGAAACCCACGACATGAGAATGCGAACGACTTCCGTCCCCGCGGACGGTCAAGACGTATGACCGAATCGGCGAACGCTCTATGACGACCCTAGTATTCATGCGCCACGGCGAGACCACATGGAACCGTGCCGGTCGCTACCTATCGCGCACCGACATTCCGCTGCACACAGAGGGTGCAGCCGCCGTCCGCGTCGCCGCCCCCGCCCTCAAGGCCCTCGCCTCGCCGTTGTTCGTCTCAAGCCCTCTGCTGCGAGCCCGTGAGACCGCCGCCATCGTAGCCGGAGTGCTCGGTATGACCGAACCGGGGATCTGGGACGATCTGCGGGAGGTAGACTTCGGGGTGTTCGAAGGGGAGACCGAGCAGACCGCGTCCCGTGGTGCGTACGCATCGCAGTTTTCCGCGTGGCGGGACCCCTTAAGCGGGAACCTCGGCCCGCCCGAAGGAGAAACGTGGTCGGCCGTCGACGCGCGGGCACGCAGGGTGCTCGAACGCCTGCAGGGTGAGGAACGAAACGCCTTGGTGGTGAGCCACGGATCGTTCATCCGGGCAATCCTCGCCCATGCAGTACTAGGTATGTCATCGCACCATCTGCGACGTTTCCGTCTGGAGAACGCCGCATTCGTGGTGCTCTCGGGGTCGCCTTCCAAATGGGAAGTGACCGGTCATAACGTCCGCGCCCTGCCCTTTTCCGGGTGATACCCTGTATGGTCGGATCAGGCGCAAACATGAACATAGTGAACCTGACGCCGCACAAAGTGGTGGTCATGAACGAAAGCGGTCAGGAAGAAACCGTTTTCCAAGCGTCAGGGACGGTGGCCCGGGTGGTAGTAGCCCTCAAGGAATCCACACCCCTTGACGGCGTTAACACATGGACCCAGTCGTGTGAGGCGATCGTTAACCTCCCGGACCCGCAGGACGGCGTACTGTACATCGTCTCACTGGCACTCGTCGCGGCGGCGGCGACCTGCGGAAGAAAGACGACCGACCTATTGGTGCCGGGCCAGCAGGTCCGAGACGCCGAAGGAAGGGTCGTCGGGTGCCGCGGGTTTATCCGCAACTAAGACCTAAGGGAACCGACCTGGAAGACGCGGGCATGCTTTTTGTCCCGCGATGAAGCACATTGACATAAGGCGAACCCCACCCGACGGCAGGGCAGGCGTCATCGCGCCGTGTCTCGGGTCTGCGCCGAGTCGAGCCCGTCTAGCAGGGTGTTCCAACCGAGCACTGCGCACTTGATGCGCACGGGGTATTTCACCACACCCTGCAGCGCCTCGATGTCGCCGAGGCGAATGTCGGCGGGGGCGTTCACGTCGTCTTCCTCGATGGTCATCATTTGTTTGAAACGTTTGGCGACTGCACGTACGTCGTCGACCGACTTGCCCTTCACGGCAACCGTCATCATCGACACCGAAGCCTGGCTGATCGAGCAGCCGTGCCCGCTGAAGCGAACGTCGCGCACGACACCGTCGGCAACATCGAGAAAGATACGAATCTCATCCCCGCACAACGGGTTGACGCCCTCGATGCGGATGGCAGGCGGGGGGAGATCACCCTTGTTGCGTGGGGTGCGAAAATGGTCGAGGATGACCTCGCGGTAGAGGTCTTCGAGGCTACTCATAGCGCAAAACGACCTTGCGGCGGGGAGAGTACGAGGCGAGACCCATTACCACCAGCGCAGCCAGGGCACCGGAACCGGAGGAAATGATAGAGGCGGGCACCATGTAGACCAACCCCCAGCAGAGCCAAACCAACTCGGAGTAGGCGAACATACCCCAACTCCACAGAGACACGCCGGAGCGGTCAGGGGAACGTAGAAACGCAGAAAGACCGAGCACCGCGAACCCAGCGCCGCTACAGGCGGCCGTCAGCGAGAGGGCAAGGGGGCCATAAACCAAAAACATCACCGCGCCGAAAACAATGTAACCGGCGGCGGCCAAAAGGGCGACAGTCAGGCGGGCGCCCTGGCGGGAGAGGGCAAACAAGACCGCGGCAGCACAGGATCCACCAACCAGGCTGCCGGGAAGCGCGATCAGTTTGTCGGCCGCGACGCCCCAACCTGCCCACAAAAGCGAGCCGGCACCGGAGAGAGCGAAACTGACCGGGGATACACCCGAGACCGAATTGCTGCGGAAGGTACGGAAAACCTGGGGGATGGACCGGACGGAGACGACCACGATCGCGGAAAAGACGAAGAGTTGCAGAATGAACGTCATAAGTGCCTACGTACTGTCACCTACATTCCCCCCGTCCCTGGCCCAAAAATACCGCCTACGTCGTCGAGCGCCGCGACGAGGGCGTCAACATCGGATTGATCGGAGTAGAGGTACAAGCTCGCGCGCACGGTGGCGTTGGCGCCGATCAGGCGCATGAGAGGCTTGGCACAATGGTGCCCGGCACGCACGCACACGTTGCGCTGGTCGAGCACCTGACGGACGTCGTGCGGATGTAGGTCACGGAAGGCGAAGGATATTGTCGCCGGGGAGGACCGTGAAGGTGCGTGGATCTTTATGTCCTCCCCGAACCGTGCCAAAAGAGACCGGTGGGCATAGGCGGCGAGAGCGGCTTCGTGCCGTTCAATAGCATCCATGCCGACCCCTTGCAGAAAATCCACCGCCGCGCCCAAACCAATGACCTCGGTGATCGGCGGGGTTCCCGCCTCGAACTTTCCGGGCAGCGGTGCACAGGTGAAACCGTCCAGACGGACGTCCTCGATCATACCGCCACCCCCGAGAAACGGCGGCAAGGCGGAAAGGATATCCAACCTGGCCCACAGGACGCCGACCCCTGAGGGACCGCACATTTTGTGCCCCGAGAAAACCAGCGCATCGGCGCCCCAGCGACGGACATCGGTGGCCGTGCGCGGAACCGACTGGCACCCGTCCACTACGGCCAGCGCACCGGCGCGGCGGGCCGCCGCGCACATCTGCTCGACCGGATTCACCGTTCCCAAGACATTGGACATCGATGTGAATGAGAAAACCTTGACGCCATCAAGCAAACGATCCAGCGACGAGAGATCCAACCTGTAATCGTCGTCCAGCGGCACCCACCGGACCGTCAGACCCATCCTTTCGGCGAGCATCTGCCAGGGAACGATGTTGGCGTGGTGCTCCATGTGGGTCAAAAGGATCACGTCGCCGGCCGCAAGACCGGCCCGACCCAAGGACTGTGCCAGCAGGTTCAAGGACTCCGTGGCGTTCTTGGTGAACACTACCTCCTCCGGTTTGTAGGCGTTGACGAAACGGGCCACCTTGGCCCGGGCCTCCTCGTAACGTTCCGAGGCGCGGGTCGCCAGGGTGTACGAACTACGACCAACCGGGGCGTAGGTGTCAGTGGTAAACTCCGTCATCGCATCGATGACCGCGGACGGCTTCTGCGAGGTGTTGGCGCTGTCAAGGTAGTGCAGGGGCTTGCCGTTAACGAGACTGCGAAGGATAGGAAACTCCCCGCGCAGAGAAGCGACAGCCAGACCGGTGCTGGTCACTTGTAACTCCGCGAAGACAGTTTAGCGGACTCAAATAGTAGTGGCTCCTCGTGGAGAACCGATCCGTTCACCTCCCCCGTCCACTCCCAAGCGGAAACGTTACAGAACTTCTCATCGTCCCTGAGGGCCTCCCCATCCGCGGTCTGGTGTTCCACCCTGAAGTGCGCACCACAGCTCTCCTCGCGGGCCAAAGCGTCCTTGCACATCAATAGACCCAACAGGAAGAAATCGTCCACCCGGCCGGCCTTCTCCAAGGTCTGGTTGATCCCGTCGTCGGAACCCGTGACGCGCAGGTCCTGCGAAAACTCCTCGTATAGCGCGGAGATGTCCGAGATCGCCGCCTGCAGTCCCTGCAAGCTGCGTTCCATGCCGCAGTTGTCCCAAACCAGTTTACCAAGTTCGCGGTGGAACCAGTCCGGTGAACGTTTGCCGTTGCCGCGAATGTACCCATGATAGCGGTCCCTGGCCACCGCCTCGGCCTTTTTGAACTCCGGGTGATTCGCATCGGGGATGGTCTTGTTCAAAAGAGGAGAGAGACCGTTACTTATAGTGTAGGGCAGCACGAAATACCCGTCGGCCAGCCCCTGCATGAGGGCGCTCGCCCCCAGACGGTTGGCCCCATGGTCGGAAAAATTGGCCTCGCCGACGGCGTAAAGACCGGGGACGGTGGTCTGGAGCTCGTAATCCACCCACAAACCGCCCATAGTATAGTGGCTTGCCGGATATATGCGCATGGGGACCTCGTAGGGGTTCTCCCCCGCTATCCGTTCGTACATGTCAAACAAGTTGCCGTACCGTTCCTTGACCACTGTCTGCCCGAGCCGTTGCAAGGCGTCGGCGAAATCCAGGTAAACCCCGTTCTTGAGCAACCCGACACCGAGGCCGCTGTCCACCAGACGCTTGGCGGCCCTGGAGGAAATGTCCCGGGGCGCGAGGTTCCCGTAGGCCGGGTACAATCGTTCCAGATAGTAATCGCGGTCCCCGTCCGGTATGTCGCCTGGCGCACGGACCTCGCCGGGGTTCTTGGGCACCCAGACCCTGCCGTCGTTACGTAGCGACTCGCTCATCAAGGTGAGTTTGGCCTGGGCCTCGTCGCTCTGGGGGATGCAGGTGGGGTGGATTTGGGTGTAGCACGGGTTGGCGAAGAAAGCGCCGCGACGATGGGCGCGCCAGGCCGCGGTAACGTTGCTGTTCATGGCGTTGGTGGACAAAAAGTAGACGTTGCCGTAGCCGCCGGTGGCGAGGACCACCGCGTGGGCGGCATGACTCTCCACGTTGCCAGTAATGAGATCACGCACCACTATACCGGCCGCGCGGCCGTCGATCACCACCACATCGAGAAGTTCGCACCGGTTGAACAAGCGCACCCCGCCAAGGCCGATCTGCCGCGACAGCTGTTGATACGCGCCCAGCAAGAGCTGCTGACCGGTCTGGCCGCGGGAATAGAACGTACGGCTCACCTGCGCGCCGCCGAAACTGCGGTTGTCGAGCAATCCGCCGTATTCGCGGGCGAACGGCACACCCTGGGCGACCATCTGGTCGATTATATCGACCGACACCTGGGCGAGACGGTAGACGTTGGCCTCTCGCGAACGGAAGTCGCCGCCCTTTATGGTGTCGATGAAGAGACGGTTCACGCTGTCCCCGTCCCCTCGGTAGTTCTTGGCCGCGTTTATACCCCCTTGCGCCGCAATGGAGTGGGCCCGACGGGGCGAGTCGTGGAAAGTGAACGAGTCCACCTGGTATCCCAGTTCGGCGAGCGTGGCGGCGGCCGACGCACCAGCCAGGCCGGTACCGACCACGATGACCTTGAACTTGCGCTTGTTGTTGGGGTTGATCAGCCGCGCGTTTGACTTGAAATTGTCCCACTTTTCGCGCAGGTCACCTTCCGGCACCTTGGGGTTGGGGCCGGATGGCGTTGCGGTCGTCTCCGGAGAGGTCTGGTAAGCCATACCTACAATCCCCTGACATACTCTACGACGGCCTTTATCTGCTCGTCGGTCAAAACCCCGCCGAAACCGGGCATCCGGCCGGAACCCTGGCCCTGGTCGCCGTACTTCTTGCCGTACTCGCTGCCGGCGTTGATGAAAGCGATCATGTCGGCCTGATTCGGGAACTGGCGGACCGCCGAACCACCAGTAAGGTTCGGACCGAAAGCGCCACCGCCGGTTATCTGGGGCTCCCCGTAGGACCAGCCCTTGGTATGGCAACGTGCACAGGAGTAGGCGCCAGCGGCGAGATCGAGATTGAACAAGGCCTCCCCCGTGGAGGCGTAGGTACCGTTGGAAACCAGCCGCTCGACCTCCGCCTGGATCTCGTCCCGGATTTTCCCGGACAGAACTCCGCCTTCGCACATCCCGGGTTTGTCATCCGGGGAAGGACAGGATTCGCGAGGCACCTGGATGCTCTTTAAATAGTCTAGCACGGTTTGGATCTGCTGCTCGTTCATCGGTCCGCCGCCTACGAGCCCCCAGGCCGACATCGGGGAGAACGGTCGACCGTAGTTGAGAATGAAACGCACCTCTTCTTCGGTATAACGCAGATACACGTTGTTAATGGCCGGTGCCTTCCAGTTCACTGCCTTCACCGCCCCGGTCTTGGGATCGGTGACCGCATAGGCGGCCACGCCGCCGGGTCCCTGCATCCCGCCGTGGCATCCAGCACAGTTGAAACCCCCGTCGGCAGTGGTCGCAAACAGGTTACCGCCCCAGTACTCGAACTTGTGCTCGAACTCTTTCTGCGACCCCCGCTGCCGACCGGGTTCGAGGATCCAGTACAAGGGCAGCGCCACGGTTACCGTAGCCAGGAACGCCAAACCTAAAAGCTGGGTACGTTCAATTTTTTTGCCCTCCAGCACCTCATCGTCGTAGTAAGGTTTGCGGTTGGCCGCCAATTCTATCTCCGAACCGATCTCAGCGCGGCCGGAACGGAGGTTGAAACCCGCGTACACCAGCCAGCCCACGACCGACACCACCAGCGTGAGCCACGCTATGGTGGTAGTCGCGTCGGTCAGCACTATACCCACGGCTCAGTGTCCCCCCGTGCCCACGCAGTGCGGACCTTCGGCTTCTTGACCGGTCGTGTTGGTGCCGATCGCCGGGCCACCGAACACCGAAGCGGTGACGATTACTAGCTTGCCGTTGTGGCCCGCCCCCGCGAAACGATCCATGCCGCGCGGGGCCGGACCACCCTTCTTTTCGCCGACGCGGTTGAACTGCGAACCGTGACAGGGGCACTCGAACCACTGGGAGGTAACGCAGGTGGGTACGCGGCAGCCCAGATGGGGACACTTTTGATACAAGGCTACCACACCGGCGGTCATGCCTTCGTAAACCGGGGCCTGGGACTCGTAAACGGTCTGGGCCTTGGACAGGGACTCCTTGGGGTACTCGGTGACCCAGGCGCGGGCCTCGGGGATGTAGAGGAAACCTTTGTTTGCGCGTATACCCGCCACCACGTCGGATAGTTTGCCGGCGGCGATCTTGGAACCGAAACCACCCTCGGCGCCCTTCCACAGGTAACCCAGCACGGCGGCACCGAATCCGCCCAGCGCAGCACTCATCAAGGCCACCGTCGCCCTGTTGAAAAACTGTCTGCGAGAAACCCCCACAACCTCCGGGTCGGGAGGCGTGAAAGGGACTACGGTGACCGCGTCCGGTACGGCAAGTTCGCGGCTACGTTCAGCGAGGGCCTGCTCCTCCTAATCCCTGCCTCGCGGCGAGGAGGAACGGCGCGCGTCTTCGGCACCTTTCCCGATCTTGCGGGTTTCCCCCGAAAGAACGCCCGTGGTCTCCTTCCGTCGGGCCGCGGTGGCCGCCGCCGCGACTGCCAACGCCGCAAGGCCGGCTAGTGCAAGGAGAAGAACGATGCTCATGATTAAAGCTCGAAGAATATCCCGTCCTTCCACGGGAACACGAAGTTGTAGCCAGGACCACGGAAGAACGAGCTGATGATTACCAGGACCGCCCAGAACAGGAGATGCAGAGTCCACAGGGACGTGAGGAACTTCCGGTCCTCCGGTTTGTTGGAGGGGTTGCGATCCAGGTAGGGGGCCAGTATCAGGATGATTAGTCCCATCCCCGGGATGGTCACGCCCGCGATCATCGGATGGAACATGGTAAGCAGTTCTTGAAGGCCCATGAAATACCAGGGAGCTTTCGACGGGTTGGGCGTGGCGTTGAAGTTCGCCGCCTGAAGCAGTGGTGCGTTCACGAACCACGAGAACATGAACAAAAACGCCGTGCATGCGAGCGCCGCGACGAACTCTACGGACAGGAGGTGCGGCCACACGTGCACCTTGTCCACAGGTACGGACTTGACGTCTTGAATGGAGCCAGATTTGACCACGGTGAGCAGTCTCTGGGTGTGCCCACCGGGACCGGAACCAACGGGGACTTCGACTGACTGCGGTACGGCTACCACGGGGAAGGACGGGACATCCTTGGCGTCCTTGGCGTCCGCGTCGCGGGTGCGGGCGGATTTGCTACGATCGAGCAGGTTTTGAGGTATGCGCGAAGATCCCTGGTCGGCGGCGTTGGCGGCAGCGTCGGTCTTCTCGCGGGCGGCCTTGGCCCGCTTCAAAAGATGTTCAGGTATCTCGGTCATGTCCAACCACCTAGCCTCTTGCTACGCCCCGTGTTCACAGCGGACCCGATATCCCGCCGTCCTTGCGGACGCGCCAAAAATGGATGGCCATGAATATGACGGTAACAAAGGGGAACAGCAGTACGTGCAGCACGTACCAGCGCAGCAGAGTTTCAGCGCCGATCTCCGTGCCACCAAGCAGAACGAATCGCACTTGCGAACCAATGAGTGGTGAGTAGCCCATCATGTTCGTGCCGACGGTGACGGCCCACAGTGCCAACTGGTCCCACGGCAACAGATAGCCGGTGAACGACAGCAGCAATGTGAGCGTCAGCAGGATGACGCCGACCACCCAGTTGAATTCGCGTGGTGCCTTGTATGCGCCGTGATAAAACACACGTGCCATGTGCAGGAACACCGACAACACCATCAAGTGCGCACCCCAGCGGTGCATGTTGCGCACCATGAGCCCGAAGGTCACCGACGTGTGCAGCGATTGGATGTCGTCCCACGCGTTGGCGTCGGTGGGGCGATAGAAGAACATCAAGAAGATGCCGGTAATCGTGAGCAGGATGAAGAGGAAGAACGACAACCCGCCCAAGCACAACGTGTAACTCACCTTCACGGCGTGGCGCTTCACCTTCACCGGGTGCAGGTGATACAACACGGAGTTCATCACGACGTACGAACGATTGCGCGGCGAGTCGGTGTAGCCCTTGCGGAAGATCGAACCGGGGCGGAAGATCGAACTCCACACCTGGCCACCCTGCACCTGCTCGCCGATTTTGGCGACGCGCTCTTTCAGCGTGGGGCGGGGAGTTTCTTCGACGATGCTCGACATTGTTCCTCCTTAGAACCTCCTGCCGTAGGAATAACCGTGGTTGTTGGTGCGCATATGCGGATCGCCAGTGGCCGGGGCAACGCCCACCTTGCCGAGCACGATGACACCGGTCGGGCAGCGATCGACGCACAACGCACAACGCGTGCAGATGTCGTCATCGATCACGAACACGACGTTGTCCGAAGGGTCGGCACCGGGCAATTCGGTTCCGTGCGACTCGACGATTGCCTCGGGGCTCACCATGTGGATGCACTTCCACGGGCAGATGTCGACGCAACCCTCGCACATGATGCATTCGCTCTGGTCGATGTGGATGAACTGCTTGGGCTTCACCGCCTTGTTGAGGTAGTCGGCGTCGACCTCGACGAGCGTGTACTCGTCGGTGTACGGCATCATCGGCGGGTTGGCGTCGGTGCGTGTCATCCCGTTATGCCTTCTTCACCAATGGTCGGCCGTAGGTGCTGCTCGGCAGGGCGACTTGCTTCACTTCGCCACGCTTCTGCCACCACACAAAGAGATAGATGAAGGCGCCGATATAGATGCCGTGTATCACCAGCACCACGATGTCGCGCACGGCTTCGTAGCTGAG
>JBJTBD010000007.1:0-13479 GCA_046091195.1 Actinomycetota bacterium | reverse complement strand
GTCCACCATCGCCGATGCCACGGTGGGTGCCCTGCACGCCCTCGGCGTGCACACGTACGTGCTCGACGGTGACAATGTGCGCACCGGGCTGAACAAGGACCTCGGCTTCACCCCGGAAGATCGTGCGGAGAACGTGCGTCGCGTCGCCGAGGTCGCCAAGTTGATGAAGGACGCCGGACTCGTGGTGTTCGTAGCGCTCGTGTCCCCGTACCAGGCCGACCGCGATGCGGCGCGTGCCCTTTTTGACGAAGGCGAGTTCATCGAGGTGTACGTCGACACCCCGGTCGAGGTGTGCTCGGAGCGCGACCCCAAGGGCCTCTACGCGAAGGCGGCTGCCGGTTCGCTGCCGAACATGACCGGTGTCGGCCAGGGGTACGAGATTCCGAGCGCCCCGGACCTCGTCCTCCGCGGGACCGGCTCGATCGAGGACTCAGCCGCCGCCCTGGTGCGCGTGGTCCTCGGCGAGGATCAGTAGCCCGTCCACCTGCCATACTCGCGTCGCGATGTCCGGTCCGAACACCAATTTCGACCCCAAGCAGGTCGCCGCACTCGGGGACGAATCCGTCGAGGCGATGGTCGATGCTGCCCTGGCCGACATCGCCGGCGCCGAGAATATCGACGCCCTCAAGGCCGCCCGCCTCGCTCACGCCGGGGACAAGTCACCCCTTGCTCTGGCGAACCGTGAGATCGGCGCGCTCCCGCCCGCGGCGAAAGCCGAGGTCGGTAAGCGCGTGGGTGCAGCGCGCGGCAGGATCGGCGCCGCACTGGATGCACGTGAGGCAGTTCTGCTGCGCGAGCGTGATGAACAGGTGCTGCTCGCGGAGGCCGTCGACGTCACCGTCCCCGTCGTCACCCACCCCATCGGCGGCCGCCACCCGCTCACCACTCTCATGGAGCGCATGGCCGACGTCTTCATCTCTATGGGCTACGACATCGCCGAGGGTCCTGAGGCCGAGGCCGAGTGGGCGAACTTCGACGCATTGAACGTTCCGCCGGACCATCCTGCTCGCACCATGCAGGACACCTTCTATGTCGAGTCAGCGGACAGTGGTGTGGTGTTGCGTACGCAGACCTCGCCCATTCAGATCCGTGCGATGCTCGAACGCCCACTGCCCATCTACGTCGTGGCTCCGGGTCGGGTCTTCCGCACCGATGAGCTTGACGCCACGCATACGCCGGTCTTCCACCAGATCGAAGGGCTGGCCGTCGACGTCGGCCTGACGATGGCGGACCTGAAGGGAACGTTGGATCACCTCGCCCGTCAGATGTTCGGGGAAGGGGTCAACACACGTCTGCGTCCCTCGTACTTCCCCTTCACGGAACCGAGCGCCGAGGTGGATCTCGAGTGCTTCGTCTGCCACGGCGCATCAGTGGACAACCCCGATCGTCCCTGCCGCACGTGTGGCAGTGAGGGATGGATCGAGTGGGGCGGCTGCGGAATGGTCAACCCGCGCGTGCTGCGTGCCGTCGGCATCGACACCGAGACCTACCGCGGTTTCGCCTTCGGCATGGGTATCGAGCGCACGCTGATGTTCCGCAACGGCGTCACCGACATGCGGGACATGGTCGAGGGGGATGTGCGGTTCACCCGGGCATTCGGGGTGGAGGCCTGATGCGCATCCCCGCTTCCTGGATCCGCGAACTCGTCACCGTGCCCGCTGATCAGTCCGGTCGCGACATTGCGCACCGGTTGATCAACGCCGGCCTGGAGGTCGAGACCGTCGACACGGTCGGTGAGGGGTTACGCGGACCCATCGTGACCGGACGTGTGCTCGAGATCGAGGAGCTGACCGAGTTCAAGAAGCCGATCCGCTGGTGTCAGGTGGATGTGGGCGAGGCATCACCCCGCGGGATCATCTGCGGCGCCCGCAACTTCGCTGTGGGAGACCTCGTTGTCGTGGCGCCTCCGGGGACCACTCTTCCCGGGGACTTCACCATCACCTCACGCGAGACGTACGGACACGTCTCCGACGGGATGATCTGCTCCGAGCGCGAATTGGGGCTCGGTGACGATCACGGTGGGATCATCGTGCTGCCTTCGGGAACAGCGAATCCCGGAGCAGATGCCGCACCTGTCCTCGGCGTGGGGGATGAGGTCCTCGACATCGCCATAACCCCGGACCGCGGGTACGCGCTGTCCGCGCGCGGAATCGCGCGTGAGGTGGCAATCGCCTACGGCGTGCATTTCACCGATCCGGCCCACCGCATCGAGACCCTGCCTGCTCCCGCGGGCGATCGGGCACCACACCCGTGCGCCTCCGACGATCTCGAGGCGTGCCCGCTGTTCACCCTGCGCACCGTCACGGGGCTGGATCCCGCCGTGCCCACACCGCAGTGGATGGTGAACCGGTTGCGCGATTGCGGGATGCGATCGGTGTCCTTCGCCGTCGACGTCACCAACTACGTCATGCTCGAACTCGGCCAGCCGTTGCATGCCTTCGACCTGGATGCCCTGCAGGGAACCATTCGTGTGGGCCGTGCGGTACAGGGTGAGCATGTGGAAACCATCGACCACGTCGATCGAACCTTGTCCACCGATGACCTCACCATCCGCGACGACAGGGGAGCGATCGGCCTTGCCGGAGTCATGGGCGGTGCGCACACGGAGATCGGCGACACCTCACGCAACATCGCCCTCGAGGCGGCGTACTTCGCATCACCGGTCATCGCCCGCATGGGGCGCCGACACCGTCTTTCCAGTGAAGCCAGCCGTCGCTTCGAACGCGGCATCGACCGAGTGCTTGCCCCCATCGCATCGGCGCGAGCCGCCGAACTCCTCGTCGAGCTCGCGGGTGGGCGTTACCAGGGAATGACGGCCGTGGAAGCGCCGATGGACGTGCCCACCATCGAGATGGCGGCGGAACTGCCCGCGCAGGTGGCCGGCATGCCGATCGAACGCTCCACCAGCACATCGATCCTGCATGCTGTCGGATGCGATGTCACCGGCGGTGACATCCTCACGGTGACGCCCCCCACATGGCGACCGGACCTGCGCGAGCCCTCCGACCTCGTCGAAGAGGTCGTGCGCGTCGTCGGATACGAGCACCTCCCCTCCACGTTGCCCACCGCACCCGCCGGGCACGGTCTCACCCACGCGCAGCGTCTGCGCCGTCGCGTGGGCACAACGCTCGCTGCCCGTGGCCTGGTGGAAGTACTGACCTACCCGTTCGTCGGAGAGTCGGACGTCGATGCCCTGCGTCTGCCACCCGACGACCCGCGCCGCGTGACCCCGCGGCTGGCAAACCCGCTCTCGGAGGAGCAGCCCGCTCTGCGCGGAGCGATCCTTCCGACCCTGCTCGCCGTCGCCCAGCGCAACGTCGGCCGTGGTCTCACCGACATCGCGATCTTCGAGATCGGATCGGTGTTCCTGGGGTCCGCCGGTGCGCAGGATGCGCCGCGTCCGGGAGTGACCGCACGACCGACAGATGCGGAGTGGGCCTCTCTCGAAGAATTGCTGCCCCAGCAGCCAACACATGTCGCCGCAGTGTGGTCGGGCATGCGTACACCCAAGGGCTGGTGGGGACCGGCTCAGCCGTACACGTGGGCGGATGCGGTCGCCGGTGGGCTGAGTGTCCTCGAGACGTGCGGACTCCACGCTCGCGCGGATCAAGCAACCGATGCGCCCTTCCATCCGGGGCGCTGTGCCGCCATCACTGTCGACGGCAGTGTCATCGGATACGCCGGTGAGCTGCATCCCTCCGTCGTGGAATCCCTCGGACTTGCCCGTGGCACGTGCGCGATGGAGCTCGACCTTGACGCAGTCATCGCTGCGAGTCCTGCTACGCGCCCGGCTCCGATCTTCAGCACGCACCCGGTGGCCAAGGAGGACCTCGCTCTGGTTGTCGCCGAGGAGGTTCCTGTCGCCGCGCTCGAGGATGCCGTGCGGACCGGCGCGGGGGAGTTGCTCGAGGAGATCACGGTCTTCGACATCTACCGTGGCGACCAAATCCCCGCGGGCCACAAATCGGTGGCGTTCGCGCTGCGTTTCCGAGCGTCCGACCGCACCCTCGAGGCCGACGAGATTACCCGCGCGCGCCAGGGCGCGATCGATGCCGCTGCCGGCCTGGGGGCCCGCCTGGGCTAGATATGTGAATATGCGTATAATTCACGTATGACATCGGTGGCCGTGGCAGGTGCCTCGGGCTATGCCGGTGGCGAACTGCTGCGCTACCTGGCCCAGCACCCGCACTTCGACCTCGTCGCCGCCTGCGCCGCGGGTCGCGCGGGGGAGACCCTTGGTGTTGTGCACTCGGGGTTCGCCGGCACCCCCTGGGCCGGACTGATCCTCGAGCAGGCCAGCGCCCAGGTCCTCGGCGATGCGGATCTTGTCTTCCTGGCCTTGCCGCATGGTGAGTCCGCCGCACTCGCGGCGGCACTGCCCGCGAGCACGCGCATAGTGGACCTCGGCGCGGACTTCCGCCTCGCGGATGCCGGTGCATGGGAGAGGTTCTACGGCGGAACGCACGCCGGCACCTGGACCTACGGACTTCCCGAACTCGCCGGTGCGCGGTCGGCGATCGCGGGGGCCGCTCGCATCGCGAATCCCGGGTGCTATCCCACAGCGGTGGCACTCGCCCTCGCGCCGCTCGCATCGGTGATCGACCTGACCGACATCGTGGTCGTCGCGGCATCGGGAACGACGGGTGCGGGTCGCAAGGCCTCGGACGCGTTGCTGGCCAGCAACGTCATGGGATCCATGTCCGCGTACAAGGTTGGCGGCGTACACCAGCACACGCCGGAGATGGAGCAGAGCATCTCCCGGGCAGCCGGCGGCGCTTCGGTGCACCTGTCGTTCACCCCGCTGCTGGCACCCATGCCGCGGGGGATCGTCGCCACCTGCACCGCGCCGATCGTGGGCTCACCCGATGTCCGTGGACTCCTCGTCGAGACATACCGGAATGAGCCGTTCGTGACTGTCCTGCCCCCAGGCCAGTGGCCGCAGACCTCCGCGGTGTTCGGCACCAACGCCGCACATCTGCAGATCGCGGTCGATGAGCACGTGGGTCGCGTGATCGTCGTCGCCGCAATCGACAACCTCGGCAAGGGAGCAGCGGGCCAGGCGATCCAGAACGCGAACCTCAGGTGCGGCTGCGATGAGGGCGCGGGCTTGGATGCGAGCGGAGTCGCACCATGAGCGTTACAGCCGCGAACGGGTTCCGTGCAGCGGGTCTCGCAGCGGGGATCAAGGCGTCGGGGAATCCGGACGTCGCCCTCATCGTGAACGACGGACCACTCGACGTGGCCGCCGCGGTCTTCACCTCGAACAGATTCCCCGCCGCACCCGTGCTGTGGTCACGCCAGGCGATCTCCGACGGCTCTGCACGCGCAGTGATCCTGAATTCCGGGGGCGCGAATGCGTGCACCGGACCCCAGGGTTTCGCTGATGCCCACGAGATGGCCGAGCGCACGGCGGAGTCTCTCCGCTTCAGCGGTTTGGAGATCAGTGCGGGAGACGTCATCGTCTGCTCGACGGGACTGATCGGGGAACTCCTTCCGATGGACCGTGTCCGGGCGGGCATCGATGCCGCAGTGGTAGGACTCTCGGGCACCGGTGGTCCCGACGCAGCCCGGGCGATCATGACGACGGACTCGGTGCCCAAGACAGCGCAGGTGACCACCGGTGGCTACACCGTCTCCGGCATGGCCAAGGGAGCTGGGATGCTGGCACCGGCTCTCGCAACGATGTTGGTCGTCGTGACGACAGATGCGGTGGTCGATGTCAACCTTGCCGATACGGCAGTGCGTGTGGCGAGTTCGCTCACGTTCGACCGCATCGACTCAGACGGCTGCATGAGCACCAACGACACCGTGCTGCTGATGGCGAGTGGCGCATCCGGAGTCAGCCCCGATCCTGCGTCGTTCACCGACGCGGTCACGGAGGTCTGCGCGGATCTCGCTCGTCAGCTCATCGCGGATGCCGAGGGGGCGTCCAAGGACATCGAGATCACGGTTCGGGCAGCGGCGTCGGAGGCCGATGCTCTCCAGGCTGCGCGTGCAATCTCGCGCAGCAACCTGCTCAAGTGCGCAATCCACGGGGAGGACCCCAATTGGGGTCGCATCCTCTCCGCCCTCGGCGCCACCAGTGCTGTGTTCGAGTCGGATCAGGTCGATGTCGCCATCAATGGGGTATGGGTGTGTCGCCGGGGCGGCGTGGGGGAGTCCCGTGAACTCGTCGACATGTCCGGGCGGAAGGTGCGGATCGACGTCGACCTCGGTGCGGGAGTGTCGGAGGCCACGGTGCTGACCAACGATCTCACGGCCGAGTACGTCCACGAGAACTCGGCGTACGCGACATGACCACTCTCGATCGCGCGCGCGAGCAGGCTGCAGTGCTGGCCGAGGCAGTTCCGTGGTTGCAGCGCTTTCACGGGAGCACGGTCGTGGTGAAGTTCGGTGGCCACGCGATGGTCGATGATGCACTCACCGACGCATTCGCGGCGGACATCGTCTTCCTGCGCCTTGCCGGACTCCGGCCCGTGGTCGTGCACGGTGGTGGTCCGCAGATCAATGCACGTCTCGAGGAGAAAGGCATCGCTTCCGAGTTCCGCGGCGGCTTGCGCGTCACCACCCCTGAGGTGATGCAGGTGGTGCGGGATGTCTTGGTCGACGAGGTGCAGGCCGGACTCGTGGGATCCATCAGCGCTCACGGAGTCCCTGCGGTCGGACTGTCCGTCGACAGCGGCCTGCTCGTGGGTGAGAAGCGCATGGCCATCGTAGACGGGGAGGAAGTCGACGTCGGCCTCGTGGGTGACATCACCGTTGTCGACAACGCGCACATCGAGGCTGTCCTGGAAGCCGGGGAGATTCCGGTGATCTCGACCGTCGCGCGCAGCACCGACGGGGAGCTTCTCAACGTGAATGCGGACACCGGCGCAGCGGCGATTGCTGCGGCACTGTCGGCCGGCAAGCTTGTGGTCCTCACCGACGTGGAGGGTCTCTATCGCGATTGGCCGGCCAGTGACGAGGTCGTCGCGTCGATCACGGTCGACGAGCTTCGGTCTCTGCTGCCGTCCCTCTCGGCAGGAATGGTGCCGAAGATGGAAGCGTGCCTCCGCGCAGTCGAGGCGGGTGTTCCCCGGGCGCACATCATCGACGGCCGTGTTCCCCATGGTCTCCTCGTCGAGATCTTCACCGACCGAGGGGTGGGAACGCTCGTGCTCCCCGATGGGGTGACGTCGTGACCTGGCAGGACCGCTGGACCGCGGCGATGATGGACAACTACGGCACCCCGAAGGTGATGCTCGCGCGCGGTGCGGGCTCGCGTGTATGGGATACCGATGGGGTGGAGTACGTCGACCTGATTGCTGGCATCGCGGTGAACGCGCTGGGGCACGGTGATCCTCGCGTTCTTGCCGCTATGACCGAACAGTGGTCGACCATCGGTCACGTCAGCAATCTGTATGCCACCGAGCCGGGGATCGCGCTCGCAGAGCGCCTCATCGAGCTCGTGGGTGATGACACGGCGCGCGTGTTCTTCTGCAACTCCGGTGCCGAAGCGAATGAAGCCGCCTTCAAGATGTGCCGCTTGACTGGACGAACGAACGTGGTCGTGGCTGCCGGTTCCTTCCACGGACGGACCATGGGCGCACTCGCGCTCACCGCGCAGCCAGGCAAGGCCGACCCGTTCCGACCCCTCCCGGGCGACGTGCACGTGGTCCCGTTCGGTGACGCCGATGCACTCACCGCTGCCGTGAGTGAGCACACAGCTGCGGTGTTCCTCGAACCGATCCAGGGTGAGGGAGGCGTGATCGTTCCGCCCGAGGGGTACCTGCGCACGGCGCGTGAGGTCACCGAGCGCGCCGGTGCCCTCCTTGTTCTCGACGAAGTGCAAACCGGCATGGGTCGCACCGGACGATGGTTCGGGTATCAGTGGGAGGGCATCACCCCCGACGTCATCACCCTTGCCAAGGGGCTTGCCGGTGGAATCCCGATGGGGGCGGTGATCGGAGTCGGTGCTGCGGCATCGCTCTTCGCTCCCGGAATGCACGGTTCCACCTTCGGCGGTAACCCCATCAGTGCGCGTGCTGCGCTCGCAGTGATCGACGCCATCGAGGCCGATGAATTGCTCCTTCGCGCGCAGGAAGCCGGGGAGCGCTTGGCTCAGGGTGTGATGAAGGTGGCCGATGCGGCTGTGAGTGAGGTGCGGGGGCGCGGACTCCTGCGTGCGGCAGTGCTCCTTGACGCACCCGCGGCCGATGTGGAGGCAGCCCTGCGCTCGAACGGTGTTCTGGCCAACCCGGTATCGCCCACGGCGATCCGGATGGCTCCTGCGCTGACTATCGCCGACGCGGATATCGACACCGCTATCGAGGCGTGGGGGAGGTCGGTGTGAAGACGCGCTCGGTGCCGATATCGATGGCCGCCCGGCGAGCCCGGATCGCCGCCCTCGTGAGCGCGCGAACGATCGCCTCGCAGGAGGATCTCGGTCGACTCCTCGACGACGAAGGGATCCACGTCACCCAGGCGACCCTGTCGCGGGATCTGGATGCGTTGGGCGCGGTGAAGGAGCATCTGGCCAGCGGCGAGGTGCGTTACACCGTTCCATCGCGGGCCGCGATCGATACATCCCTGCCGCGTGAGGATCACTCGCTGCAGCGCATCGTGACCGACACACTGCTACGTGCGGAGGCCGCCGGGAACATCGCGGTTGTGCGCACCCCGCCCGGTGCCGCGCAATATCTGGCGGGCCATCTGGATCGCAATCCCGCATTCGACACCCTGGGGACTGTTGCCGGCGACGACACGATCATCATCGTCATGCGCACGGCGAAGGATGCGGTCGCACTCTGCGACACACTGGTCTCCATGAGTACAGGCCGCTCAGGGAGGTCGGGATGACCGAGGAGACCCTGCGGCTGTGGGGTGGCCGGTTCGCCAGCGGTCCATCGGATGCGATGGCAGCGCTGAGCCGTTCCGTGCACTTCGATTGGCGGCTCGCGCCGTATGACCTGCAACAGACCCGTGCGCACGCGCGCGTGCTGGCCGCAGCCGGATTGCTGAGCGCGGAGGAGCTGGCGCACGTGGATGCGGCCATCGACGAGGTCGCATCGGGTGTTGCGGCGGGAGCGATCCAGCCTGCCGCGGCGGATGAAGACGTGCACACGGCCATCGAGCGGTTGCTCGTCGAGCGTCTGGGTGACCTCGGCGGCAAGTTGCGTGCAGGGCGTAGTCGCAATGATCAGGTCGCCACCGACTTCCGGCTCTTCCTCCGGGATGCCGCGCAGGCCATCACCGTGGCGACCCTGGATCTCATCGCGGCCATCCAGGGTCAGGCGCGCGCCCACGTGGACACCGCATCGCCCGGGTTCACCCATCTGCAGCATGCGCAGCCGGTCTCCTTCGGACACGAACTGGCCAAGCACGCGCACGCACTGCTGCGGGATGTCGATCGGCTGGTCGATTGGCGGAGGCGCGCATCGGTCTCCCCACTCGGGGCGGGCGCCCTCGCAGGCTCGTCCCTGGACCTCGATCCGGAAGCCGTTGCACGCGATCTGGGATTCGATGCGGCCCTGAGCAACTCCATCGACGCCACGAGCGACCGGGACTGGGTTGCCGAGTTCTGCTTCATCGGGGCCATGATCGGGGTCCACCTGTCGCGGATCGGCGAAGAGGTGATCGTGATGGCATCCCGGGAATTCGGCTGGGCGCATCTCGACGACGAGTGGTCCACGGGCTCATCGATCATGCCCCAGAAGAAGAATCCCGACGTTGCTGAACTCGCTCGTGGCAAGGCCGGACGCTTGATCGGGAACCTGACCGGTCTGCTCGCGACCTTGAAGGGCATGCCGTTCGGCTACAACCGGGATCTCCAGGAAGACAAGGAACCGGCATTCGACACCGTGGATCAACTGCTGCTGGTCCTTCCCGCGATGACCGGGATGATCAGCACTCTGCGGTTCGACACCGCTCGGATGGCTGCGTCAGCCCCCGAGGGATTCGCGCTCGCCACGGATATCGCGGAATGGCTGGTGCGAGCCGGGGTGCCGTTCCGGAGGGCGCATGAGATCGCAGGGGAGTGCGTGCGCGTAGCCGAGTCCCGCGGCGTCGAACTCTGGGACCTCACCGACGCGGAGCTGACCGATATCGATCCTGCACTCAGTTCCGAGGTGCGCAGCGTGTTGAGTATCGATGGGTCGATGGGCGCACGTGATGCGCGTGGGGGAACGGCACCGGTACGCGTCGCCGAACAACTCGACGAGCTCGACGTACGCATCGCCCAGGAGCGGCGCCGCTGGGCATGAGCGCCTGGCGCTATGTCCTTCCGCGTGGTGCCGCAGTCCTGTGGTTGCTCGTGCTCACCTGGGGATCACTCGCCCCACAGGATTCGGTGCGCGGGGCATTCACATTCGGCGATGTCCTGGTGCACGTTGCCGGGTATCTCGGGCTCACGTTGCTGCTGCTCGCATCCCAACGACAGCCCCGACTCCTGGTGAGCGGTGCCGTGGCCGTGGCAATCGGAATGGTGATGGAGATCCTGCAGCTGCTCACCTCGGATCGCTCCGGCTCACTCACGGATATCGGCGCGAATGCAGCGGGCGCGGTGATCGCCGTAGTGATCTGGCGTATCGGAGAGCGGATTACCAGCTAGAGCTACCGCCCTCGACCGCGCGCCAGCAGTACCACGCAGCGACGCTGCGGTACGGACGCAGAGGTTCTCCGAGTGGCTCGAGGAGCTGCGGATCGATGTCACCCGCGACGCCGTGGACGATGTTCCAGCCCTTGCGCATCGCGAGGTCTCCGGTGGGCCAGACATCAAGGCGATGCATGGTGAACATCAGGAACATCTCCGCGGTCCAGCGACCGATACCCCACAACTTCGTGAGCTCCGCGACAATCGTCGAGTCCTCGGGGTGGGTGAGCGTCTTCTCCAGATCGAGGACTCCCTCGTGCACGGCGTGGGCGAGCCCCTTGATGGTCCGGGTCTTAGCGCCGGACAGACCGGCCGCGCGGAGATCCGACTCATCCACGTCCACGATCCGCCGAGGTGTCACCTCTCCCAGGTTGTCCACGACGCGCGCGGTGATCGTGTCGGCGGCCTTCACGGACAACTGTTGGGCGATCACAGAACCCACGAGGGAGTGGAATGGGCTGACCTGGGCTCGGGACCCCTTCCCGATCGTGCAGAGAGGCGAGTCACCGATGATCGAGGCGAATGCGGGATCAGCCGCCACGATGTAATCGGCTGCCGCCTGCATCTTCACCCGGGAGTACGCCACGCGCGCATGATGCCAGCGTCCACGTGCGGGCATGGGCAAGAATGCCCGGGTGACCGGGATCATCGAGGAACTCGAGTGGCGGGAACTGATCGCCCAGAGCACCGACCTCGATGCACTCCGAGCGGTCACGGGCGGATCGATCACGCTGTACTGCGGGTTTGATCCCACAGCCCCGAGCCTGCATCTAGGCAACCTTGCCCAGATCCTGACGATCCGCCGCTTTCAATTGCACGGCCATCGGCCCCTGGCATTGGTCGGAGGCGCAACCGGTCTCATCGGTGACCCCAAGGCGTCGGGGGAGCGCAGTCTCAATCCCCGCGACGTAGTCGAGGAGTGGGTTGCTCGTATCCGCGGCCAACTCGAGCGCTACTACGACTTCAGCGGGGCGAACGCTGCCGTGATGGTCAACAACTACGACTGGACCGAAGGTGTGAGCGTGCTCGAGTTCCTTCGGGATATCGGCAAGCACTTCAGCGTGAACCGGATGCTCGATCGGGAAGCAGTCGCCGCGCGATTGGCCAAGGACGGCATCAGTTACACCGAATTCAGCTATCAGTTGTTGCAGTCCTTCGATTTCCTTGAGTTGTATCGCCGGTACGACTGCATCCTGCAGACCGGGGGCTCGGATCAGTGGGGCAACATCACGGCGGGTGCAGATCTCATCCGTCGAGTGGAGGGCGCGCACGCGCATGCCCTCACCACTCCGTTACTGACGAAAGCTGATGGCACGAAGTTCGGGAAGACCGAGTCGGGGACGGTGTGGCTCGATCCCGCGCTCACCAGCCCGTACGCCTTCTTCCAGTTCTGGCTCAATGCTGACGACCGTGACGTGCCGACGCTGCTGCGTACGTATTCCTTCCGCACCCGGGATGACGTCGATGCGCTCCTGGTAGCCACCGCGGATCGGCCGCACGAACGGGCGGCCCAGCGTGCACTCGCCGTGGAGTTGACCGATCTCGTGCACGGGGTGCACGAGCGGCAGGCGGCCGACGAGGCAGGTCGGGTGTTGTTCGGTCAGGGCGATCTGAGCACTATCCCGGAATCGACCTTGACCGCGGCGTTGTCGGAGGCACCGCATGGAGAGGTGTCGGCGTCCGAAGTCCAGGACGGTCTGCTCCCCACGATCGACGAGCTCTTCGTCCGGGCCGGACTGGTCGACTCCAAGGGGGCCGCGCGCCGTGCGGTGAACGAGGGCGGTGCCTACGTGAACAACGTCCGCGTCGAGGACCCGGGCCATCGGCCGGCGGTGGGGGATCTGGTCCACGGCAGCTGGCTGGTCCTGCGTCGGGGGAAGCGCACGATCGGCGGGATCCGCCTGGCCTAGGGGCGATTTGCCTCGGGGGACCCTCATGACGTACTCTTCTCTTCCCCCCGCTGGAGGAACGGACGTCAGGCCGGTCCGCGGGACGTGATCCGGAATGAAATGTCCGAATAGGGCGTTTTGACTTCCTACTCGGTTTCGCGTAAATTTGGAATGTTGCCCCAAATTCGGGTCGAAAGACCCGGGTTCGGTGCGCGTCCGTACCTTGAGAACTCAACAGCGTGTCATTTGTCAATGCCAAATCATTACCCCGTTGCGGGGTGGTGGGGCTTGCCCTACCGCGTCGCACGGATTCCTTTGGTTGACGAGAGCACACAGCTCTGTCTGCCAGCATCAAACACATTCATCAATGGAGAGTTTGATCCTGGCTCAGGACGAACGCTGGCGGCGTGCTTAACACATGCAAGTCGAACGGTGAAGGTGGAGCTTGCTCCGCCGGATCAGTGGCGAACGGGTGAGTAACACGTGGGCAACCTGCCCCAGACTTCGGGATAACTCCTCGAAAGAGGTGCTAATACCGGATACGAGTTCTGCAGGCATCTGCGGAATTGGAAAGTTTTTCGGTCTGGGATGGGCCCGCGGCCTATCAGCTTGTTGGTGAGGTAACGGCTCACCAAGGCGACGACGGGTAGCCGGCCTGAGAGGGCGACCGGCCACACTGGGACTGAGACACGGCCCAGACTCCTACGGGAGGCAGCAGTGGGGACTATTGCGCAATGGGCGAAAGCCTGACGCAGCGACGCCGCGTGAGGGATGAAGGCCTTCGGGTTGTAAACCTCTTTCAGCAGGGAAGAAGCGAAAGTGACGGTACCTGCAGAAGAAGCACCGGCTAACTACGTGCCAGCAGCCGCGGTAATACGTAGGGTGCAAGCGTTGTCCGGATTTATTGGGCGTAAAGAGCTCGTAGGCGGTCTGTTACGTCGGGTGTGAAAACTCGGGGCT
>JBJTBD010000006.1:0-16501 GCA_046091195.1 Actinomycetota bacterium | reverse complement strand
CGCATCGTGCGGCGCGATGAGGCAGGTGAGGACTGATGGCAACCGGCACAGCGGCAGGAGAGTTCCGCAATCTCGATAACGCCGAACTGACCACGAAGTTGCAGGAGGCCAAGGAGGAGCTCTTCAACCTCCGGTTCCAGGGTGCCACCGGCCAGCTGGAGAGTCATGGTCGTCTTCGCGCGGTCCGCAAGGACATCGCCCGGATCTACACGATCCTGCGCGAGCGTGAGCTGGGCATCACGCCCATCGTCGAGGGTGAGGGTGCGGCATGAGCACAGAAGACAAGCGCGGGTACCGCAAGGTACGTGAAGGCCTCGTCGTCAGCGACAAGATGAATAAGACCGTCGTCGTCGCCGTCGAGGATCGCTTCAAGCACCCGCTCTACGGCAAGGTCGTCCGTCGTACGAGCAAGCTGAAGGCGCACGACGAGGCCAACAGCGCTGGTATTGGCGACCGCGTGCTCGTCATGGAGACACGTCCCATCTCGGCCACCAAGCGGTGGCGCGTGGTGGAAATCCTCGAGAAGGCCAAGTAGGGATCAGGAGAAAGCAGTGATTCAGCAAGAGTCGCGGCTGCGCGTCGCCGACAACACGGGTGCCAAGGAGTTGCTGTGCATCCGCGTCCTCGGTGGCTCCGGGCGTCGCTACGCAGGCATCGGCGATGTCATCGTCGCCTCGGTCAAGGACGCCATTCCCGGCGGCGGCGTGAAGAAGGGTGAGGTCGTCAAGGCCGTCATCGTGCGCACCCGCAAGGAGAAGCGTCGAGCCGATGGCTCCTACATCCGCTTCGACGAGAACGCGGCTGTGATCCTCAAGGGTGACGGGGAACCGCGTGGCACCCGCATCTTCGGTCCCGTGGGTCGCGAGCTGCGCGAGAAGAAGTTCATGAAGATCATTTCGCTCGCCCCGGAGGTGCTGTGATGGCGAACCTCAACATCCGCAAGGGAGACCTGGTCCAGGTCATCTCCGGCAAGGATCGTGGAATCACCGGCAAGGTGATCGAGGTCTACCCGGAGTCCGACCGTCTCATCGTCGAGGGTGTGAACCGGATCAAGAAGCACACCCGCGTCGGCCAGAACAACCGTGGTGCCAAGACCGGCGGCATCGTCACCATGGAGGCGCCGATTCACGTCTCCAACGTGATGATCGTCGACCCGGAGGACGGCCGCCCCACGCGTATCGGGTACCGCAAGGAGAAGGTGGAGAAGCGGCGTTCCGATGGCTCCACCTACGAAGCCGAGCGCAGCGTCCGGATCTCGCGTCGCACCGGGAAGGACATCTGACATGAGCACCGCAACCAGCACAACGCCCCGTCTGAAGACGCGCTACCGCGAGGAGATTCTTCCCGCGTTGCGTGAGGAGTTCGGGTTCGCGAATGTGATGCAGGTCCCCACCGTCACCAAGGTCGTCGTCAACATGGGCGTGGGCGAAGCTGCTCGCGACTCCAAGTTGATCGAAGGTGCCATCCGCGACCTCACCGAGATCACCGGTCAGAAGCCGCAGGTCACGAAGTCCCGCAAGTCGATCGCGCAGTTCAAGTTGCGCGAGGGACAACCCATCGGCGCCCACGTCACCCTGCGCGGGGATCGCATGTGGGAGTTCCTGGATCGACTGCTCTCGATCGCCCTGCCCCGAATCCGTGACTTCCGCGGCCTCTCACCTCGGCAGTTCGACGGTAAGGGCAACTACACCTTCGGCCTCAATGAGCAGTCGATGTTCCATGAGATCGACCAAGACAAGATCGACCGCGTCCGCGGTATGGACATCACGGTCGTGACCACAGCCCAGAACGATGCGGAGGGACGTGCACTTCTGCGCCTCCTCGGATTCCCCTTCAAGGAGGCCTGATCTTCCATGGCGAAGAAGGCATTGATCCAGAAGCAGCGCAAGACGCCCAAGTTCAAGGTTCGGGCATACACGCGCTGCAACAAGTGCGGCCGACCCCATTCGGTCTACCGCAAGTTCGGACTGTGCCGTGTGTGCCTTCGCGAGATGGCGCATGCGGGAGAACTCCCCGGAGTTACGAAGAGCAGCTGGTAAACCCACGACGCCGCAGGTCCATCCGGATACCACGGCGAGGAAGGCCACACGGCCATGACAATGACTGACCCGATTGCAGACATGCTGGCGCGTCTGCGCAATGCCAACTCGGCGTACCACGATTCCGTCGCCATGCCGCATTCCAAGATGAAGGCGAACATCGCCGAGATCTTGAAGTCGGAGGGCTACATCGCCGGTTTCGAGGTAAGCGATGCCGAAGTCGGAAAGACGCTGACCCTCAATCTCAAGTACGGCCCGTCCCGTGAGCGCTCCATCGCCGGCTTGCGTCGCGTGTCCAAGCCGGGCCTGCGCGTCTACGCCAAGAGCACCTCGTTGCCGCGTGTCCTCGGGGGCCTCGGCATCGCGATCCTGTCCACGTCCTCCGGACTCCTCACGGACCGGCAGGCTCAGAAGAAGGGCGTAGGTGGGGAAGTCCTCGCCTACGTCTGGTAGGGGGAGACATGTCACGTATTGGACGCCTCCCCATCACCGTTCCGTCGGGGGTTTCGACCAACCTCGCCGGCCGCGAACTGTCGGTGACCGGGCCCAAGGGCACGCTGTCCCTGACGATCGTCGAGCCGATCGAGGTCAATGTCGAAGGGGACACCATCGTGGTGACCCGTCCCAACGACGAACGCGACGCCAAGTCCCGTCACGGTCTGACCCGCACGCTGGTGGCCAACATGATCACCGGCGTGACCACGGGCTACGTCAAGACCCTGGAGATCGTCGGCACCGGTTACCGCGTTGCGGCCAAGGGCACCGACCTCGAGTTCAGCCTCGGGTTCAGCCATCCGGTCCTGGTCAAGGCTCCGGAAGGCATCTCCTTCGCGGTCGAGACTCCCACGCGATTCTCCGTGTCGGGTATCGACAAGCAGAAGGTCGGCGAAGTCGCCGCCAACATCCGCAAGATCCGCAAGCCGGAGCCGTACAAGGGCAAGGGCGTGCGGTACGAGAACGAGGTCGTACGCCGCAAGGCTGGAAAGGCAGGTAAGTAGCCATGACCACCTACGGAACGAAACTCGGCTCCGGCAACAAGGTCGCGGTCGGCCGCAAGCGCCGCCACGTGCGTGTGCGCAAGAAGGTCTCGGGTACCGCGGATCGGCCACGTCTGGTCGTGACGCGCTCCGCCCGGCACATGGTCGCCCAGGTCGTCGACGACACCGTCGGTCGGACACTGGCGTCCGCCTCCACCATGGAGGTCGACCTGCGCGGAGCAACCACGGACAAGACGGCCAAGGCACGTAAGGTCGGGCAACTCGTCGCCGAGCGCGCCAAGACTGCGGGTGTGCAGGCCGTGGTCTTCGACCGTGGTGGCAACCGGTACCACGGACGTGTGGCCGCCCTCGCCGAGGGCGCGCGCGAAGGCGGGCTGGACTTCTGATGGCCAACGAGAGAGGTACATCCATGTCAGGCACCACACGACGCGGCGGCGGCTCAGGCGAGCGTCGGGAGCGCAAGGAGCGCACCCCGCGCGAGGAGAAGTCCGCATTCATCGAGCGCGTCGTCACGATCAACCGCGTGGCGAAGGTCGTCAAGGGTGGTCGTCGCTTCAGCTTCACGGCACTCGTCGTCGTCGGTGACGGCGAGGGCATGGTGGGCGTCGGCTACGGCAAGGCCAAGGAAGTGCCGGCCGCCATCGCTAAGGGTGTCGAGGAAGCCAAGAAGCACTTCTTCCGTGTTCCGCGCATCCAGGGCACGATTCCGCACCCGGTGACGGGTGAGGCGGCAGCGGGCGTGGTTCTCCTGCGCCCCGCCGCTCCCGGTACCGGTGTCATCGCCGGTGGTCCGGTGCGCGCCGTGCTCGAGTGCGCCGGGATCCACGACGTCCTGTCCAAGTCCATGGGCTCGGACAATGCGATCAACATCGTGCACGCGACGGTTGCCGCCCTGAAGCTGCTCGAACAGCCGGAAGCCGTGGCCGCGCGCCGTGGTCTCCCGCTCGAGGACGTTGCTCCTGCAGCTCTGCTGCGTGCACGTGCGGCGGCAGGTGCGTGATGGCGCGACTCAAGGTGACTCAGAAGAAGTCCGAAATCGGTGGAACCAGCAGCCAGCGCAACACCCTGCGCTCGCTCGGTCTCAAGCGAATCGGCGACATCGTGGTGAAAGAAGATCGACCGGAGATCCGGGGCATGGTTGCGACCGTGTCCCAGCTGGTCGTCGTCGAGGAGGTTGACTGACATGACACTGAAGGTCCACCACCTTCGCCCTGCACCGGGTGCCAAGACCGCGAAGACCCGTAAGGGTCGCGGTGAGGCATCCAAGGGCAAGACCGCCGGTCGCGGCACCAAGGGCACCAAGGCCCGCTATCAGGTGCCCGCGCGCTTCGAGGGCGGTCAGATGCCGTTGCACATGCGTCTGCCGAAGTTGAAGGGCTTCACCAGCCCCAACAAGATCGACTACCAGGTCGTCAACGTCGCGATGATCGCGAAGCTCTTCCCCACGGGCGGGCAGGTGACCATCGCCGACCTCGTCTCCACGGGCGCCGTGCGCAAGGGCCAGCCGGTCAAGGTGCTCGGTCAAGGGGACATCGCGGTTGCCGTCCAGGTGAGTGCGGATAAGTTCTCGGGCGCGGCCCGTGACAAGATCGTGGCCGCGGGCGGAACAGCGACCGAGCTCTGATCGGGAGGCTTTTGTGCACATCAGTGCGTTCGGAGCCACCCTGCGGACACCGGATCTCCGCAAGAAGATCCTGTTCACGCTCGGTTTGCTCGCCCTGTACCGGCTGGGTGCGGTTCTGCCCACGCCGGGTGTCGACTACGCCGCCATCCAGCGGTGTATCGACGTGGTGCAGGACAACTCCGTCTACGCGCTGATCAATCTCTTCAGCGGCGGCGCACTGCTGCAACTGAGCGTCTTCGCCCTCGGCATCATGCCGTACATCACCGCCAGCATCATCCTGCAATTGCTCACTGTCGTGATTCCTCGACTCGAGATGCTCAAGAAGGATGGTCAGGCAGGTCAGGCGAAAATCACGCAGTACACGCGCTACGTCACGATCGGGCTCGCGATCCTGCAGTCCACCGCGATCCTGTCCCTCGCCCGCACGCCGGGTGCGTTGTTCAGCGGCTGCAACGAGATCCTCATCCCGAACCAGGGCGTGTGGATCATCCTGGTGATGGTCATCGTGATGACCGCGGGCACGGCCATGGTGATGTGGTTCGGCGAGTTGATCACCGAACGCGGTGTGGGTAACGGCATGTCCGTCCTCATCTTCGTCTCGATCATCGCCACGATCCCGTCCCAGTTCGCATCGATCTTCGGCAGCCGGGGTGCCTTCACCTTCACGATCACCCTGCTGGTGGGTCTGGCCGTCATCGCCTTCGTGGTCTTCGTCGAGCAGGCACAACGCCGAGTTCCCGTGCAATATGCGAAGCGGATGGTCGGACGGCGCATGTACGGGGGGACGTCCACCTACATCCCCCTCAAGGTCAACATGGCGGGTGTCATCCCGGTCATCTTCGCCTCGTCTCTGCTGTTCCTGCCGACTCTGTTCGTGCAGCTCACCGGATCCCAGGCCGGCTGGGCGCAATGGGTGCAGCAGAACTTCGGCACGGGCACGGGCACCTGGTATCTATTGACCTACTTCGTCCTCATCGTGTTCTTCTGCTACTTCTACGTCTCGATCACGTTCAACCCGACCGATGTCGCCGACAACATGAAGAAGTACGGCGGCTTCATTCCCGGTATCCGAGCGGGCAAGCCCACCGCCGACTACCTCGAATACGTGCTCAGCCGGCTGACAGCACCCGGGTCGCTCTACCTGGGCTTGATCGCGATCCTGCCGGTCTTCGCCTTTGGCTTCCTGGGTGTGGCGAATGACTTCATCTTCGGCGGCACGAGCCTGCTGATCATGGTGGGCGTCGGCCTGGACACGGTCAAGCAGATCCAGTCCCAGTTGCAGCAGCGCAACTACGAAGGTTTCCTGGGCTGACATGCGCCTGCTCATCATGGGTCCCCCGGGAGCAGGGAAGGGCACGCAGGCTGCGGTGATCGCCCAGCGGCTCGGAATTCCTCACATTTCCACCGGTGACATCTTCCGCGCCAATGTTTCCGAGGGAACACCCCTCGGTATCGAGGCGAAGCGCTATATGGACGCGGGGGAGTACGTCCCTGACGGCGTCACCAACGCAATGGTCCGCGATCGCCTCGCGCAGGCGGACTGTGGCCCGGGCTTCCTCCTCGATGGTTACCCGCGCACGGTCGAGCAGGTGGGGGAACTCGACGGCATGCTCAAGGCGTCCGGTGCATCCCTCGACCGGGTTATCGAGCTCACCGTGGACACCGACGTGGTCGTGGGACGGCTCGTCAAGCGCGCTGCGGACCAGGGGCGCAGCGACGACACCGAAGACGTCATACGGCGGCGCCTCGAGGTGTACGCGGAGCAGACGGCACCGTTGATCGCGGTCTACCAGTCCCGGGGCCTCGTGGTGCGTGTCAATGGGATGGGAGACGTCGCGGCGGTCACCTCTCGTGTGCTCGCAGCCGTCGGGGTCGACGGCTGACGTGTTCGGCAAGCGTCAGAAGATCGAGATCAAGAACACCGAACAGATCGCGCTCATGCGCGAGGCGGGTGTCGTCGTCGCCACCACGCTCGAGACCCTCCGGCAGGCTGCCGTCGCCGGTGTCACCACGGCGGATCTCGATGCAATCGCCCGACGTGTCATCGCCGAGCACAACGCAACGCCGTCGTTCCTGGGTTACCACGGATTCCCGGCGGTCATCTGTACCTCGGTCAACAGCGCCGTCGTGCACGGGATCCCCGATGACACGGTTCTGCGCGACGGCGACCTGCTGTCCATCGACTGCGGGGCGATCGTGCAGGGCTGGCACGGTGATGCCGCGATCACTGTTCCGATCGGCACAGTGAGCGATGACGTAGCTCGGCTCTCCGAGGTCACTCGGGAGGCCATGTGGGCGGGGTTGCGCCAGGCACGCGCCGGTAACCGACTCTCCGACATCGGCCACGCAATCGAGAACGTGATCCGCGGTGCAGGGTCGTACGGCGTCGTCGAGGAGTACGTCGGCCACGGCATCGGTTCCCAGATGCACATGTATCCGTCGGTGCCGAACTACGGCCGTCCGGGGGAGGGACCCACTCTGGAGGTCGGCATGGCCCTGGCCATCGAGCCGATGGCGACCCTGGGCTCGGCAACCGTCCGCGTCCTCGATGACGAGTGGACCGTCGTGACAGACGACGACTCCACTGCCGCGCACTGGGAGCACACCGTGGCCATCACCGCGGATGGCCCCTGGGTGCTGACCGCCCTCGAGGAGATCCGCCTGTAGCGAGACGACAGCTATCCACAGGTCGAGTGGGTACGTGCATTCATCCCGAGTAGCTTGCGAGACTCACCATCGTGACCACCACGTGCCTACGTTCGCTTGATGCCGGAAATCTGCTCGTTCAATCGAATCTCCATCCGCATGCATTACGGAGATCATCGCCCGCCACACATACACGTCTTCTACGCAGGACACGAGGCGATCGTCGCCCTTACGGGTCGACTGCTTGCCGGACACCTCCCCGCGCGTGTCGGGTCACAGGTCCGTCGCTGGTGTCGAGCGCGCCAGACGGAACTTGATCGTGCCTGGGGGCGTGCTTCACAATGTCAACCAATAGAACGAATCGAACCATTGGAGACTCGGTGACTTTTCTGCGTTTCGTCAGCGTGATGCCCGAGTCCGGATTTACGGTCCGCGCCGTTCTCTCCGACGGCACGATCCGGAAGTTGGACCTCGAGGGCCTTTTGGTCGGCCCTGTCTTCGAGGCCATACGCACCGATCCGCAGCGGTTCGCCGAGGTCTTCGTGGACCCCGTAAGTCACACCCTTGCCTGGCCGGGTGGGGTCGATCTCGATCCGGAAGTTCTCCTGGGAACACCCATCGCCTCAGCCGGTTAAACCGGACATTTCACCCCGACCCCCCGATTTTGTGCGAAAGTGACCAGCCCGTAGACTTCTCAGGCTGATATCGGGCTTCCCCGTCCATCCGCGTTCTTCCGCCTCGCGGCGGTCTGGTTCGCGTGTGCCGGGTGACCCGAAAGGAAGAGAGGCACCGCGTGGGCAAGAAGGACGGAGCGATCGAGCTCGAGGGCACGATCACCGAGTCGCTTCCCAATGCGATGTTCCGGGTGGAGCTGGACAACGGCCACCAGGTGCTCGCCCACATCAGCGGGAAGATGCGAATGCACTACATCCGCATCCTCCCTGACGATCGGGTTGTCGTGGAGTTGTCGCCCTACGACCTCACCCGCGGCCGGATCGTCTACCGCTACAAGTGACCGAACGAACGAGAGAGCAATCATGAAGGTGCAACCGAGCGTCAAGAAGATCTGCGATAAGTGCAAGGTCATTCGTCGCCACGGTGTCGTCATGGTCATCTGCGAGAACGTCCGGCACAAGCAGCGCCAGGGCTGACGTCCTGGGGTGTTCGGGAGAGACAACCCGACGCACCCGACCATTGGAAGACCCCGACCCCGCACTTGTGCGGACGACACCCTCGGCCACGGGGCCGAGGACCGGTCTAGGCGGACCGGGCTGGGCTTCCACCCGAAACCCCGTGGAATGACAGAAGAGAGAACGCCCCATGGCACGTCTTATCGGCGTCGATCTCCCGCGCGACAAGCGCATGGCGATCGCGCTCACGTACATCTACGGTGTCGGCCGTTCGCAGGCCGCCCGTGCACTCGAGGCCACCGGCATCGATCCCAACCTGCGCGCCAAGGATCTGACAGATGATCAGACCGTCGCGCTGCGCGACTGGATCGACGCGAACCTCAAGGTCGAAGGCGACCTGCGTCGCGAGGTGGCTGCGGACATTCGCCGCAAGGTCGAGATCGGCTGCTACCAGGGCCTCCGGCACCGCAAGGGCCTGCCCGTTCGTGGACAGCGCACCCATACCAACGCGCGTACCCGCAAGGGACCGCGCAAGACCGTTGCCGGCAAGAAGAAGTAGGGCGAGACATGGCTACCAAGACCCCCGGCGCCAAGAAGGTGCGCCGCAAGGAGAAGAAGAACGTCGCCCACGGGCACGCGCACATCAAGAGCACCTTCAACAACACGATCGTGTCCATCACCGATCCCACGGGCGCGGTCATCGCCTGGGCCTCGGCCGGACAGGTCGGCTTCAAGGGCAGCCGCAAGTCCACCCCGTTCGCCGCGCAGTTGGCCGCTGAAGCCGCCGCCCGACGGGCGATGGAGCACGGCATGCGCAAGGTGGATGTGTTCGTGAAGGGCCCCGGCTCCGGCCGCGAAACCGCCATCCGCTCCCAGCAGGCGACCGGACTCGAGGTCGGCTCCATCGCCGACGTCACGCCGGTCCCGCACACCGGAACCCGTCCCCCCAAGCGTCGTCGCGTCTGATCGCGTAGAGAAGTAGGAGAGAAACCATGGCGCGTTACACAGACGCAGACTGCAAGCGGTGTCGCCGCGAGAAGGTCAAGCTGTACCTCAAGGGCTCCAAGTGCGATTCGCCGAAGTGCCCCTTCGAGAAGCGTCCCTACCCCCCTGGCCAGCACGGTCGCGGGCGGAGTAAGGACAGTGAGTACCTGTTGCAGCTGCGCGAGAAGCAGAAGGCTGTGCGTATGTATGGAGTCTTGGAGAAGCAGTTCAGCAACTACTTCGTCGAGGCATCCCGCCAGGCCGGCAAGACAGGCGAGAACCTGCTGCGCATCCTCGAGTCCCGTCTGGACAACGTGGTGTTCCGCGCAGGGTTCGCCAAGTCCCGTGACATGGCCCGGCAGTTGGTCACCCACGGCCACTTCACGGTCAACGGCAAGAAGGTGAACATCCCCTCGTACCGCGTCTCGCCCGGCGACATCGTCGAGGTGCGTCAGAAGTCCAAGGAGATGACACCCTTCATCGTCGCTCATGCTGAGGTCGGCGAGCGCCCGGTTCCCGCATGGCTCGAAGTCGTTCCCTCGCAGATGCGGGTGCTCGTGCACTCGCTGCCCGCCCGCGAGGTCATCGACACCCTGGTTCAAGAACAGCTCATCGTCGAGCTGTACTCCAAGTAGTAGCGCCCGGGCCTGCCGCGGCCCGGGTGACCGTCAGACACGCGACGTCAAATAGCGGTCGTCGCGGGAAGGAAATGCAGTGCTTATCAGTCAGCGCCCGTTGTTGTCCGAGGAGCCCGTCTCGGAGTTCCGCTCCCGGTTCGTCCTGGAGCCACTCGAGCCCGGCTTCGGCTACACGCTCGGTAACTCGCTTCGCCGCACCCTGCTGTCCTCGATCCCCGGGGCCGCCGTCACCAGCATCCGCGTCGACGGCGTCCTTCACGAGTTCAGCACTGTCGATGGCGTGAAGGAAGACGTCACCGAGCTGATCCTGAACATCAAGCAGCTCGTCGTTTCCTCGGAGCACGATGAGCCCGTCGTGATGTACCTGCGCAAGCAGGGCCCGGGCATGGTGACCGGTGCGGACATTCAGCCGCCCGCCGGCGTCGAGGTCCACAACCCCGGCCTGCACATCGCCGAGCTCAACGGCAAGGGCAAGCTTGAAATCGAGCTCGTCGTGGAACGTGGCCGCGGTTACGTCCCCGCCGTGATGAACAAGCAGCCCGGCCAGGAGATCGGCCGCATCCCTGTCGACTCGATCTACTCTCCCGTCCTCAAGGTCAGCTACAAGGTCGAAGCCACCCGTGTGGAGCAGCGCACCGACTTCGACAAGTTGATCATCGATGTCGAAACCAAGGCATCCATGCTTCCCCGCGATGCTGTGGCCTCGGCGGGCAAGACGTTGGTCGAGCTTTTCGGTCTCGCCCGCGAGCTCAACGTCGACGCTGAGGGCATCGACATCGGCCCGTCTCCGACGGACGCATTCGTCGCCGAGCAGTTGTCCACCCCGATCGAGCAGTTGGACATGACCGTCCGCTCCTACAACTGCCTCAAGCGTGAGGGAATCCACACCGTGGGCGAACTCATCACTCGCTCCGAGGCCGATCTGCTGGACATCCGCAACTTCGGTTCCAAGTCGATCGACGAAGTGAAGGTCCAGTTGGCCGGACTCGGCCTCGCACTGAAGGACAGCCCGCCCGGATTCGATCCCGGCGCGGCCGTCTACTTCGACGATGAGGACGAGGACATGGAGGGCGAGGACTTCGCCTTCCCTGAGGACGAGAAGCTCTAGGCAGAGCGAGAAGGAGAACGACGATGCCTACGCCAACCAAGGGTCCCCGCCTCGGCGGCGGTCCGGCGCACGAGCGGCTCATGCTCGCCAACCTTGCGACCGCGCTCTTCGAGCACGGCAAGATCACGACGACCCAGGCCAAGGCGAAGCGGTTGCGTCCGCTCGCCGAGCGCCTCATCACTTTTGCCAAGCGCGGGGACCTTTCCGCGCGTCGCCGGGTGATGACCGTCGTCCGGGACAAGTCCGTGGTGCACCTGCTGTTCACCGAGATCGGCCCGCAGTACGCGGGTCGCCCCGGTGGTTACACCCGGATCACCAAGATCGGTCCGCGCAAGGGTGACAACGCACCCATGGCCGTGATCGAACTGGTCGAGCCGATGGCCGAGCAGGTCGTTGCCGAGGCAACCGGCGCCACCAAGCGGGCTGCCAAGGAGAATGCGGCCACGGCGGCTGCTCCTGCAGCGGCTGCAGCGCCCGCGGTCGAGGAGGTCGTGACCGAGGAGGTCGCCGAGACTCCGGAGACCGTCGAGGCCGAGGTCACCTCCGAGGTCGTTGCTGACGATGCTCCCGCCGAGGAGACCGAGGACAAGGCCTGACCACGCACATCACCTCACAGCCCGCCACCGATGGTGGCGGGCTGTGTCGTCTTCGTGCGAGGGTCGCGTACGACGGCACGGACTTCTCTGGCTGGGCCGCGCAAAACTCCCTGCGCACCGTGCAGGGTGAAGTGGAGCGCGTTCTCACGAACCTTTTCCGCACTGCGGTGCAGACCACGTGTGCCGGTCGTACCGATGCGGGCGTCCACGCCCGAGGTCAGGTCATCCACTTCGACGTCCCTATCGATCACCCCGACATCGACAGCGCCCGCGTCAACCGCGCTCTCCCCGCGGACATCCGTATCAGGGATCTTGAGCCCGCCCCCGAGGGATTCGATGCGCGTTTCAGTGCAATCTGGCGTCGCTATACCTACCGAGTCTGTGACGGCTCCGACGGCCCTGATCCGCTCACCCGGCAGTTGGTTCTGGACTGGAATCGCCCTCTCGACCTCGATCGCATGAACGAAGCAGCCCACGCTCTCATCGGCACGCACGACTTCGCCGCCTACTGCAAGTGGCGCGAAGGCGCCACAACCATCCGCGAGTTGCAGCACCTGCAGTGGGAGCGCGATGAGTATGGAAACGCCGTGATGACGATCCAGGCGGATGCCTTCTGTCACTCCATGGTTCGTAGCATCGTGGGCGCCATGCTCCCGGTGGGCGATGGTCGAAAGCCTGTCACGTGGCCGGGAGAGTTGATCCATGCTGCACAACGTGAATCGGGGGTCACGGTGATGCCCCCTCATCCGCTGGTTCTGGAGCAGGTCGGCTACCCGCCGGATGCCGAATTGGCTGCTCGGCAGCAAGAGACCCGAGCCTTGCGTTCCCTGTGACCTCACCACCGCTCCGAGGGTTCTCCTGATGGGTCACATCGACGTCGCGCATCTCACCTACTCGCTCCCCGATGGGCGCGTGCTGCTCTCTGACGTCTCGTTCCGCGTTGGCGAGGGGCAGGTGGCCGCGCTCGTCGGCCCCAATTGCGCGGGCAAGACCACTCTGCTGCGCCTCATCGCCGGTGACATCGAGCCGGACGAGGGGACGATCACCACGAGCGGCGCCGTGTCGGTCATGCGCCAGTTCGTGGGGCAGATCAACGACGGCACACTGCGCGACCTGCTCCTGAGCGTGAGCCCGGCCTCCCTTGCGCAGGCCGCGCGCCGGGTGGTCGAGCTCGAGCTCGAGCTGATGGAGTCCGAGAGCGAGGAGGTGTTCGTCGTGATCGCGGGGGAGGGGACCGTCACCTGCTCCGGGGGCGGCCGGATCGACCTGGCCCCCGGCGTCGTGGGGCTCCTCCCCGCGGGTGCGCAGACCACGTGGATCGTGACCACCCCCCTGCGGAAGGTGTGGATCACCCTCACCTGAGGCCTCGGGGCCGGATTTGGCCCCCTCGTGAGGCCCCGGTAACCTTTCCCTTCGCTGCTTGCAGCCTGGGCGCCCGGAATGTGCCCAGTACGGCCCCCCGACGGGGGGTGCAGAAACCGGTCCCTACGAGAGATTGGCGGCGCATCGTGCGCACGTACACCCCGAAAGCCGGCGACATCACTCGCCATTGGCACGTCATAGACGCCACCGACGTGGTGCTCGGGCGTCTGGCCACCCACGCAGCCTCTCTGCTGCGCGGCAAGCACAAGCCCACGTTCGCCCCGCATGTCGATACCGGGGACTTCGTGATCATCATCAACGCCGACAAGGTCGCCCTCACCGGCGCCAAGCGCGAAACCAAGATCGCGTACCGCCACTCGGGGTACCCGGGCGGACTCACGGCCACGTCGTACGCGGAACTCCTCGAGGCCAACCCGTGTCGTGCGGTGGAGAAGGCCGTCAAGGGCATGCTCCCGCACAACAAGCTGGGCCGTCAGCAGATCAAGAAGCTGAAGGTCTACACCGGCGCCGATCATCCGCACGCGGCGCAGAACCCCCAGCCATTCACCATCACCCAGATCGCCCAGTAGCGGCAGAAGGAAAGGATCACCGTGTCTGAGGCAATCATCGAAGATCTCGACGTGGACGTCGACGTGGTCGAGGAGACCCCGTCGGAATACACCACCAGCACTCCCGAGAAGAAGGTCGTCCGTCGCGATGTCGTGACCGCACCTGGTGCAGCCACCGGTCGTCGCAAGGAGGCCATCGCCCGCGTTCGCCTGGTTCCTGGAACCGGTGCATGGACGATCAACGGTCGCACCCTCGACGACTACTTCCCGAACAAGGTCCACCAGCAGGAAGTGAACGAGCCATTCGTCACCATCGGTGCCGAGGGCAAGTTCGACGTCATCGCCCGTATTCACGGCGGAGGAATCTCCGGGCAGGCGGGTGCCCTGCGCCTCGGCGTCGCGCGTGCGCTCAATGCGATCGATGAAGACGGCAATCGCCCGCTGCTGAAGAAGGCCGGATTCCTGACGCGCGATCCGCGCGCCAAGGAGCGCAAGAAGTACGGCCTCAAGAAGGCCCGCAAGGCACCCCAATACAGCAAGCGCTGACTTGGGGCGCCTGTTCGGTACCGACGGGGTTCGGGGGTTGGCCAACCGCGAGGTCACTGCGGAGCTCGCCCTCGACCTATCGGTGGCAGCCGCGCACGTCCTCGCCGATGCGGGTGCATTCGAAGGCCACCGTCCCCTCGCCATCGTGGGTCGGGACACGCGTGCCAGTGGGGAATTCCTCGAAGCAGCCGTGGTCGCCGGTCTCGCCAGTGCAGGCGTCGACGTCATCCAGGTGGGAGCGCTCCCGACTCCCGCAGTCGCGTGGCTGGTGGCGAGCACCGGCGCCGACGTAGGCGTGATGCTCTCTGCGTCGCACAACCCGATGCCGGACAACGGGATCAAGTTCTTCGCCCGCGGTGGCCACAAGCTCGACGACACGATCGAAGACGCCATCGAGAAGCGACTGGGTGAAACCTGGGATCGTCCGGTGGGCGCCGGCGTAGGTCGCATCCGCACCGACTCGGACGCTGCTGATCGTTACATCGCCTACCTCGTGGGCACGATCTCGACACCGTTGAACGGACTTCGCGTCGTCGTGGATTGCGCGAACGGCGCTGCCTCGGTGGTGGCCCCCGCTGCCCTCCGCCGTGCCGGTGCAGACGTGACCGCGATCCATGCGAACCCCGATGGGAACAACATCAACGATGGCTGCGGCTCCACCCACATGGGCAACCTCATCGAGGCAGTTCGGTCATCAGGTGCCGATGTCGGTATCGCGCATGACGGGGATGCAGATCGCTGCCTCGCCGTAGACGCGAATGGCGCGATCATCGATGGTGATCACATCCTGGCCATCCTCGCCTCGGGAATGCGTGACGCGGGAACACTCGCAGGCAACACCGTGGTGAGCACCGTGATGGCGAACCTCGGGTTCAAGATCGCCATGCAACAGGCCAACATCGAGGTGCGCGAGACCGCCGTGGGGGACAGGTACGTACTGGAGGAGATGCGCGCGAACGGCTTCACCCTCGGTGGGGAACAGAGCGGACACGTGGTCCTTCTCGAGCACGCAACCACAGGCGATGGTGTCCTGACCGCACTGCACCTCTTGGCGCGCATGGCGCAGTCCGGAGATTCCTTGGCGGATTTGGCTTCGGCGGTGACGAAACTGCCCCAGGTTCTGATCAATGTGCGTGACGTTGATCGAGAGCAACTCGCATCCTCCTCGGCCGTGCATTCCGCCGTTGCGGCGGCCGAGGCTGATCTCGCCGGGAACGGCCGAATTCTCCTGCGGCCCTCGGGGACCGAGCCGGTGATCCGCGTGATGGTCGAGGCCCCCAGTGAGCGGCAGGCGGCAGAGATCGCGGAGTCGATTGCCGGAGTCGTGCGCGCCGAGTTGTCCACGTCCTAGTCGTGAGTAGTCGGGCGTAGGCTGACGGCGTGTGCGGGATCGTCGGCTACGTAGGGCAGAAGCAGGCTCTCGAGGTCGTCGTCGCAGGCCTTCGCAGGCTCGAGTACCGGGGGTATGACTCCGCCGGCGTCGCGGTGATCGCCGATGGTCACCTGGAGACCCGCAAGAAGGCCGGGAAGCTCACCAACCTGGAAACCCTGCTGGGTGAGGATCCGCTGCCGAACTCCACCACCGGTATCGGTCACACCCGCTGGGCCACCCATGGTGGTCCCACCGACTCCAATGCCCACCCGCATGTCAGTGAAGATGGCCGGATCGCGGTGATCCATAACGGGATCATCGAGAACTTCGCGGTGCTGCGCGAGGAGTTGACTGCGGCGGGCGTGACCCTGACCTCGGAGACCGATACCGAGGTGGTCGCCCACATGCTCGCCCGCGCCCTGCCCGCCGTCGGGGACTCCCTGCAGGTTGCAATGCAGGCCGTGTGTTCCCAACTCGAGGGTGCTTTCACCTTGGTTGCCATCGACCCGTCGCAGCCCGACATCGTCGTCGGAGCTCGACGCAACTCACCGCTCGTGGTCGGTGTTGGCGATGGTGAGAACTTCCTTGCCTCGGATGTGGCCGCGTTCTTCGAGCACACCCGCAACGCCCTCGAACTGGGGCAGGACCAGATCGTCACGCTCACCGCGGAGTCGGTCACCGTGACGGATTTCTCCGGTAATCCCGTGACACCGCGCGCCTTCACGGTGGACTGGGATGCCTCCGCCGCCGAGAAGGGTGGCTTCGACCTGTTCATGCTCAAGGAGATCTCCGAGCAACCCAAGGCTGTCGCCGATTCCCTACGCGGACGCACGAGTCCGCAGGGGCGGATCCAACTCGACGAGCTGACCCTCGACGAGTCGGTGTTCCG
>JBJTBD010000005.1:0-38500 GCA_046091195.1 Actinomycetota bacterium | reverse complement strand
AAAGCGCTCGGTGAACTTCTTGGGTTCCTGGAAGGCACCCATCTGCAGGTTCTCTTCAATGGTGAGCGATGGGAAGACGTTGTTGTTCTGCGGCACGAAGCCCACCCCGCGACGCACGAGTTGGTCGGCGCGCAGATTGGTGATGTCCTCGTCGCGTAGAAGCACGCTTCCCTCGTTGACGCGCACCAGGCCGAAGAGGGCTTTGAGCAGGGTCGACTTGCCGGCACCGTTGGGGCCAATGATGCCGACGAGTTCACCGTCTTTGGCGTAGAGGTCGCATCCGTTGAGGATGTTGACTCCGGGGAAGTAGCCAGC
Organism: Actinomycetota bacterium; assembly: GCA_046091195.1. Lineage (GTDB taxonomy): Bacteria > Actinomycetota > Actinomycetes > S36-B12 > S36-B12 > VGCC01. The sequence goes on along the minus strand of JBJTBD010000005.1, from coordinate 38,185 downwards.
AACCACACGGTCGGCGCGGACCAAGGCTCCGACGGACTCGGAGGCGTGGATTTGTTCGAGCGTGGCTGCATGCGGCGAGGCATTTTGGCTGGCGTCGAGGTCGATCTCCCGCTCGAACTCGCGGGGGTCGTCAGGGCTCCCCGGCGCGGGAAGGTCACTGGGCTCGGTGTAGTTCATGCCGATCCTCCCGGGCTCTCGGTCAACGCTTCACCGGTGGACGTGAGCTGCTTGTCATGATGCGCGCCGAGGTAGGCATCGATCACACCCTGATCCTTCATCACGGAGTCCGGGGGACCCTCGGCGATGATCTGGCCTTGGGCCATGACGATGACCCATTCACTGATGTCGTGGACCATGTCCATGTCGTGCTCAACGAAGAGGACCGTGGTGCCCTCCTCGCGAATCGCCTTGATGTGCTGCAACAGACTCTGCGTCAGCGCGGGATTCACGCCAGCCATCGGCTCATCGAGCATGACCAACTCGGGTCCGGACATGAGTGCCCGCGCCATCTCGAGCAACTTTCGCTGACCGCCGGACAGTGAACCGGCGAAGTCCCCGGCCTTCTCAGCGAGATTGAACCGGGCGAGCAACGCCTCGGCGCGCGCACGGTTCGTGGACTCCTGCCCCTTCCAGAGGGGAGCGATGAAGGAGGACAGGAAACGCTCGCCGATCTGTCCCTTGGCGCCGAGCAACATGTTGTCCATCACGGTCATGCGCGAGAGGGCCTTGGTCAACTGGAAGGTGCGCACCATGCCCATGCGGGCGAGCTTGAAAGGTGCCGTGCCAGCGACCTGGCGGGTATTGAAGGTCCACGCACCCGTGTTCGGCGCATCGAAACCGGTGAGCAGGTTGAAGAATGTGGTCTTGCCTGCGCCGTTGGGGCCGATCAGAGCCGTGATCGAACCGCGTTGGATTTGCACGTGCTCGACGTCGACGGCCACGAGCCCGCCGAACTGCCGCTTCACGTTGTCGGCGATGAGGATGGGATCGGGCTTGGCCGCGCCGGGTCGACGTTCGACGGATGCGAGGACGGCCTGGGTCGCACGCGCCTGGGGGCCGAGCTCCTCGGTGTGGTCAGCGGGCATCGAGGGCCAACTCCTTCTTGTCGCCGAAGATCCCCTGCGGTCGGAAGATCATCAGCATCATCAGGCCGAGTCCCATGAGGATGAAGCGGATCGCACCAACATCGGTGGGCTTGAGGAAGTCGATCCAACCCGCCTGGATGGCCTGGCCGAGGAATTCACCGATCCCCGCGAGCAGGAACCAGAAGATGATCGTGCCGGCGATCGGTCCCAGGATCCGGGCAGCTCCGCCAAGCAACAGGATCGTGTAGACGAAGAAGGTGAAGTCCGGGACGAAGGTGTCGGGCTGCACGGATTGTTTCGCGACCGCCCACAGGATTCCGCCGAAGGCCATGATGATGCCGCCGACTACGAGGGATTGCATCTTGTAGGCGAACGTGTTCTTGCCGAGTGAGATGACCGCGTCCTCGTCCTCGCGGATGCCCTTGACCACACGCCCCCACGGGCTGCGCACCAGGAGCAGCATCAGGACCGAGAACAGGGCGATGAGGCCCCAACCGACGATCACGACCCAGAGGTCCTGACGGGTCCAGGTCAGGACGGGGAGGGATTCGAAGTCCGCCGGGAGCGGGTTGAGGTCGTGGAACTGCTGGCCGATCTTGCCGTTGAGCCCCTGGGTTCCACCGAGATAGTCCGGGAGGACGGTGCGCACCGTCAGGCGCAAGAGTTCGCTGGCTGCGATGGTCACGATGGCCAGATAGTCGGCACGCAATCGCAGTGTGGGAATACCCAGGAGCAGCGAGAGAAGGACCGCGACGCCCATCGCGACCGGGATCGCCAGCCAGAGGCTGAGTTCAAACGTGAGGACGATGACACCGATGGCGTACGCGCCCGAGGCGACGAACGCAACCACGCCGAAGTTCAGTAGTCCCGTGTAGCCGAACTGCAGGTTCAGGCCAATGGCGGCGAGACAGTAGATGATCGCGGTGATTCCCAGGGCCTGCGTGAGTGTCTGGGAGAAGACGAATGCCCAATCCATGGGTCAGCCCACCCGTTCTCGTCGGCCGAGGAGACCCTGCGGGCGCACCAGCAGGATCAGGATCATCAGGAACAGCGCCCCGACGGTCTTCATCTCCGGTGGGATGACCAGGGTGGTCAGCTGGATGAAGACCCCGACCACGAGGGCTCCGACCAGGGCCCCGTAGACGGTGCCGAGCCCGCCGAGAATCACTGCCGCGAACAGGACGAGCAGGATGCGCTGCCCCATGTTCCAGATCGAATTCTGGGTCATGCCGAGATAGATGCCGGCGTACGCAGCCAACCCTGCGGCCACCGTCCACACCACGGCGATCACCCGCTCGACGTCGATACCGGTGGCGGACGCCAGGGCAGGGTTGTCCGAGACGGCCCTGGTGGCCTTTCCGATGCGTGAGCGTTGGACCCAGATCACAGTCGCGGCGAGGAGTACCACCGCGATGGCGGCGAGGACCAACTGCTTGGGCGTGGTCGAGAACGGACCGATGTTTATGCCCGCCTGACCGGCGTACTGCTCGAACGTCTTCGGACCACTCCCGAAGAAGAGGGACACGGTGTACCGGAGCACGATCGCCAAGCCGATCGACACGATCATCGCGGCGATCAGGCCAGTCTTGCGCTTGCGCAGGGGCTTCCAGAGCACCTTGTTCTGTCCCCAACCGAACACGACCGCGCAGACGATGACCGAGAGTGGGGCGGCGATGACGATGTGCAGGCCGGCCGTGTTGAAGAGCAGGGCGACGAAGGCACCCAAAGTGATCAGCTCACCGTGGGCGAAGTTGGTCAGGCCGGTGGTGCCGAAGACGAGATTGAGCCCGAGGGCCCCCAGGGCGATCAGGATGCCGAGCATGATGCCGTCGGCGAGGAGTTGGACCACCTGCTGGCCTGTGACGCCGGAGCCGGAGCCGGAGCCGGAGGAGGTACCGGACTCCGCAGTACCGCCGCCCTCGCCCGATACGAGTGGTACCAGCACCTTCTTCTCGCCCCCCAGGATGAGGAGCTCGCGCGAGGCGTCCTCGGGCTTCGCGAGGCTGATCCCCGCGGGGAGCGTGGTGACGTCGATCTCGATGGCGTAGGTGCCGCCCTCGGGGATCTCGACGCGGAAATTGCCCTGTGCGTCGGAGGTGGCGCTCCCGCTGAAGCCCGCCTCATTGGACACGGTGATCGCGACGCCGGTCACGGGAGAGCCGTCGGGGCCGGTCAGGGTGCCGATGACAGCGTCACCGGCGGCGGAGGCCGGTGCCATCGCTGCGACCCCGAAGAGGGCGACGACAGCGACGAGCAACATCCCGATACGGGATGCGATCCGACGCTGCACGAGGCCTCCGGGTGTCAGGGGTTGAAGCACCCTACCCAGACCCGGGGCCCACACGTGCCCGATTACCCCTAAATCGGGCACGGCTATGACCCCTCGGGGCTAGTCTGACGGGGGCGGAGCTGGCAGGTGAGGCTGGCAGTGCACACGGGGCGACCCTCGTCGTCAACGATCCGGATGTCATAGGACGCCACCGTGCGACCCTCGTGGAGCGGGGTCGCGGTGCCATGGACCGATCCATCCCGCGCGGCGCGATGGTGGGTGCAGTTCAAATCGACTCCGACGACCAGGGTGCCCCATCCAGCGTGGATACCGGCGGCGATGGAGCCGAGGGACTCGGCGAGGACCGCGCTGGCCCCGCCGTGGAGAAGACCGAAGGGTTGCGTGTTCCCGGCCACCGGGATGGTGCCGCGCACACAGCCGGGGCGGGCCTCCGTGATCGTCATGCCCATCCGCTGGCCAAGGTCCCCGACGCCGAAGGCTTGCACCACGGAGAGGAGGTCGTCGTTCGTGTCGTCCATGGCGTGCACCCTAGGACCGGGCGTTCTCGCGCGCATCCGATGCCGTGGTGTCCGAGCGGCGATTGCTCCTGATCGATGGACACTCGATGGCGTATCGCGCGTTCTTCGCGCTTCCGGTCGAGAATTTCACGACCACGACGGGTCAACCGACCAATGCAGTGTTCGGCTTCACCTCGATGGTGATCAACATGCTCAAGGACGTGGCGCCCACGCACGTTGCCGTGGCGTTCGATGTGAGTCGGAAGTCGTTTCGGACAGAACGGTTTCCCGACTACAAGGGCACCCGCAGCGCCACCCCGCCGGAGTTCAAGGGGCAGGTGGAACTGATCGACCAGGTGCTCGATGCGCTGGGGATCGCCACGTACCGGGCCGAGGGCTACGAGGCCGACGACATCATCGCGACGCTGACCTCCCAGGCCGTCGGGGAGGGGTTCACCGTTGAGATCATCACCGGTGATCGGGATTCCTTCCAGCTGGTGACGGATCACGTCACGGTCCTCTACCCGCGCAAGGGCGTTTCGGACCTGGCGCGCATGACGCCGGAGTCGATTCACGAGAAGTACGGACTCACGCCTCCGCAATACCCGGACTTCGCCGCCCTGCGCGGGGATCCCAGCGACAACCTCCCGGGCATCGCGGGGGTGGGGGAGAAGACCGCGGTCAAGTGGTTGACCACGTACGGGAGCCTGGCTGAGCTCGTGGACCACGCGGACGAGATCGGTGGCAAGGTGGGCGAGTCGCTCCGTGCCTCGATCGGTCAGGTCCTGCTCAATCGGGAGCTCACCGAACTCCTCACCGATGTTCCGTTGCCGAGCGGACCCGAGTCCTGCGCGTGGACAGGATGGAACCCGGCACCGGTCGACGAAGTCTTCTCCGCCCTGCAGTTCACCGCGCTGCGTGACCGCGTGGCGAAGCTACCTCGCGCCGGGCAGGAGTCGGTGCCCACCGTGCAGACCCCGGCGGTCGACATCGACGTCACGCATCTTTCGGGGAAGGACTTCGTCCATGGGTGCGGGAACGGCGTTGCCATCGTGCCGACCAGCGACCTCGCCCGGGCGGCTGCCCATCGCGATGGGGTGTCGATCGTGACGAACGACCGTCACGCAGTCGTCGAGGTTCTCTCCTCGAGTGCGATCACCAAAACCATCCACGAAGCCAAGGCGTGCGCCCGGGTTCTGTTGGATAGCGGATCGCAGTTGCGGTCACTCGGATTCGATACGGCCCTGGCCGCCTACCTGGCGATGCCGGGTCAACGTTCCTACGCACTCCCGGATGTGGAGCAGCGCGTCCTGGGACGCGTCCGGGGGGAGCTCGGCGGCGAGGGGCAGTTGGACCTGCTGGGCGGTGGCGACGCTGATGACCAGGTACTAGGTGCGGATGCCGCCGCGGTGGCGGACCTCGAGTCGAGTCTTCGCCCACGTCTGGCGGAGGACGGCCTACTCGCACTGCTTGTTGATGTGGAACAGCCGGTGGCGTTGGTCTTGGCGGAGATGGAACACACGGGCATCTATGTGGATCGCGCGGGCCTCGAGACGTTGTCGCGTGAGTTCGGTGACGCCATGCGCACGTGTGAGTCCGCTGCGGAGAAGATCGTCGGACGCCCATTCAACATGGGGTCACCGAAACAACTTCAAGAGATCCTCTTCGGTGAGCGCGGTCTCCCGAAGACGAAGAAGAGCAAGACGGGCTACACCACGGATGCTGAAGCTCTCCAGGGCCTGTTCGAGCAGACCGAGGATCCACTCCTCGCGGAGATCCTCGCCTGGCGTGATCGCAGCAAGTTGCGCCAAACCGTTGACGGCCTCATCCCGCTCATCGCACCCGACGGGAGAATCCACACCACGTTCCATCAGACCGTGGCGGCGACCGGGCGGCTGTCCAGCAGCGATCCCAACCTGCAGAACATCCCGGTGCGGACGGATGCAGGCCGCAGCATTCGGCGTTGCTTCGTTGTCGGTGAGGGTTTCGAGTCCCTGATGACGGCCGATTACAGCCAGATCCAGCTGCGGATCATGGCGCACGTCTCCGAGGACGCCGGACTGATCACAGCCTTTCAGTCGGGCGAGGATCTGCACACAACGGTCGCCAGTGCAGTCTTCGGTGTGCCGCCCGCGGACGTCGACGCCGAGATGCGTCGCCGGATCAAGGCGATGAGCTACGGCCTCGCGTACGGTCTTTCCCCGTTCGGCCTCTCACAGCAGTTGCGGATCACTTCGGCCGAGGCGCAACAGTTGATGGATGAGTACTTCCAGCGGTTCGGTGGGATCCGCAACTACCTCGCCGGAGTGGTGGACACCGCTCGTGCGAGCGGGTACACCGAGACGATGTTCGGTCGGCGTCGCTACCTCCCGGATCTGCAACACGACAATCGACAGCGTCGCGAGATGGCGGAGAGGATGGCACTCAACGCACCGATCCAGGGGACTGCCGCAGACATCGTAAAGATCGCCATGCTGGGTGTGGCCGAGGCGCTCACGAGCGCGAACCTCACCTCGCGCCTGCTCCTCCAGGTGCACGATGAGCTCGTCGTCGAGGTGGCCCCGGGGGAGGCCGCGGAGGTCGAGGGGATCCTACGCGAGCGGATGGGTGCGGCGGCCAGCCTGCGCGTGCCCCTGGAGGTCACCGTGGGGGTCGGGACAACTTGGGACGAAGCCGCCCACTGAGGAGTTGCCCATCGCGGCGAAGGGTCGATTTCCCGGGTCCCCCCAGGGTGCCGTAGCCTTACCAGGCTCAGCAGCCGCTGGGCATCCCTACTCATAGTTACCGGATCCCCTACTCCATGACCGCTCCTACGACCAACCCCGCCCAGGTAGCCGTAAACGACATCGGCTCGGCGGAGGACTTCCTCGCAGCAATCGACGCCACCATTAAGTACTTCAACGACGGAGACATCGTCGAGGGCACCATCGTCAAGGTCGACCGCGACGAGGTGCTCCTGGATATCGGCTATAAGACCGAAGGCGTCATCCCCTCCCGTGAACTCTCGATCAAGCACGACGTAGACCCCACCGAGGTCGTCAACGTCGGCGACCGAGTCGAGGCTCTTGTTCTCCAAAAAGAGGACAAGGAGGGACGGCTGATTCTGTCCAAGAAGCGTGCGCAGTACGAGCGCGCGTGGGGCGATATCGAGCGCGTGAAGGAATCAGACGGCGTGGTTGAGGGCCAGGTGATCGAGGTCGTCAAGGGCGGACTCATCCTGGATATCGGCCTCCGCGGCTTCTTGCCGGCCTCGCTGGTGGAGATGCGTCGGGTTCGTGATCTCCAGCCCTATGTCGGCAAGACCCTCGAGGCGAAGATCATCGAGCTCGACAAAAACCGCAATAACGTCGTGCTGTCCCGTCGCGCATGGCTCGAGCAGACCCAGTCCGAGGTGCGTCACACCTTCTTGAACAACCTGCAAAAGGGTCAGATCCGCAACGGCGTCGTATCGTCGATCGTCAACTTCGGCGCATTCGTCGATCTCGGTGGGGTGGACGGCCTCGTCCACGTGTCGGAACTGTCCTGGAAGCACATTGACCATCCCTCCGAGGTGGTCGAGGTCGGCCAGGAGGTCACCGTCGAGGTTCTCGACGTCGACATGGATCGCGAGCGCGTCTCGCTGTCGCTCAAGGCGACCCAGGAGGATCCTTGGCAGCACTTCGCCCGCACGCACCAGATCAACCAGGTGGTACCAGGCAAGGTCACGAAGCTCGTTCCCTTCGGAGCCTTCGTTCGTGTGGACGAAGGCATTGAAGGACTCGTGCACATCTCGGAGTTGGCTGAGCGGCATATCGAGATGCCCGAGCAGATCGTGCAGGTCGGCGATGAGCTGTATGTCAAGGTCATCGATATCGATCTCGAGCGCCGCCGCATCTCCCTCTCGCTCAAGCAGGCGAATGACTCCGCAGACGCCGTTGCGAGCGTGGAGTTCGATCCCTACCTGTACGGCATGGCACCGGCATTCGATGACGCTGGCAACTACATCGGTCCCGAGGGCTTCGACCCGGGCACCGGTGAGTGGAAGGCCGGATTCGAAGGCCAGCGTGCCGCGTGGGAGCAGGAATACGCCGAGGCGCATGCCCGGTGGGAGGCGCACCGTAAGCAGGCCGCGGACGCTCGTGAAGCGGACCAGGCCGCCGCGGTCGAGTCAGGTGAGGCCACGAGTCTCTCCTCCCAGGGCGCGAGCGACGAGTCGTCCCTCGCTTCGGACGAGAATCTCTAGGCACTGCGCGACAAGCTCACCTCCGACTGACCCGCGTGAGCGGGGCACCCGCGCAACCACCGGCATCGGTATCGCTGTCGGCATAGGCTCACTGCGTGCTGCGCATCGGTGTGACGGGTGGAATCGGTGCCGGCAAGAGCACCGTCGCCCGCATGCTGGCGGACCGCGGAGCGGTGGTGGTCGATGCAGACGCCATCTCCCGGTCTCTCGTGGAGCCCGGCGCTCCGGGCCTCGGGCCGCTCGTGGCCGAGTTCGGGCCGAGAATCCTGCGCGAGGACGGCACGTTGGATCGCGGTGAGCTGGCCTCCCTGGCGTTCTCGGAAGTCGAGGGAACCCGGCGTCTGAACGCGATCATGCACCCGCTCATCCGTGCCGAGGCCGAACGGCGGGTTGGTGAGGCGAGAGCGACCGGGGCAACTGTCGTTGTCTACGACATGCCACTACTCGTGGAGACGGGTCAGCAGGACCTCGTTGACCTCGTGCTCGTCGTGGATGCGCCCGAGGAGCAGCGAGTCCGCCGGGCGTCACGAACCTTCCCCGAGGCCGACGTCCGACGCCGAATGGCGGCGCAGGCGACGCGCGAAGAGCGTCTCGCCGTTGCGGACGTGGTTGTCGACAACGGGGGAACTCTCGAGCAGACCCAGGCGCAGGTGGACGCGATGTGGACCCAGCACGTGGGTGATCGCGCATGACCCGCCCCCTGACGGAGATCCCGCGCGCCGGGGCACCGTTCGAGGTGGTCTCGGAATTCAGTCCGGCGGGCGATCAACCGGAGGCCATCGAGGCGATCGTCCGACGGATCGAGGCCGGCGAGAAGGACGTCGTGCTCCTCGGCGCCACCGGCACCGGCAAGTCCGCGACCACCGCATGGCTCGTGGAGAGGCTCCAGCGTCCGACGTTGGTGATGGCACCGAACAAGACGCTCGCTGCCCAACTCGCCACTGAGTTCCGGGAGCTGCTGCCGAACAATGCGGTGGAGTATTTCGTTTCGTACTACGACTACTACCAGCCTGAGGCGTACGTGCCGCAGACGGATACATTCATAGAGAAGGACTCCTCGATCAACGAGGAGGTGGAGCGGCTGCGTCACTCCGCCACCAATTCACTTCTCACTCGTCGTGATGTTCTCGTCGTGGCAACCGTGTCCGCGATCTACGGCTTGGGCACGCCCCAGGAATACGTCGATCGCATGGTTCGCGTTCGAGTGGGGGACGAGATCGAGCGAAATGACCTTCTCCGCCGCCTTGTGGGCATCCAGTACACGCGAAACGATGTGGCGTTCACTCGGGGCACCTTCCGCGTGCGGGGTGACACGGTCGAGGTGTTTCCGGTGTACGAGCAGCACCCCGTGCGCATAGAAATGTTCGGCGATGAAGTCGAGCGGGTGATGACTCTGCATCCCCTCACCGGGGAGATCCTCTCGGATGATCCCGAGGTCTACATTTTTCCCGCCACCCACTACGTCGCGGGACCAGAGCGCATGGAGCGTGCCATCCGCGACGTCGAGGATGAGCTGATCCATCGAGTCACTGAGTTGGAGGGTCAGGGGAAACTGCTGGAAGCCCAGAGGCTGAAGATGCGCACCTCGTACGACGTAGACATGATGCGCAACCTCGGCTTCTGCTCCGGAATCGAGAATTACTCTCGGCATATTGACGGTCGGGAACCGGGGTCTGCACCGAATTGCCTCCTCGACTACTTCCCGGAGGACTTCCTTCTTGTCATCGACGAGTCGCACGTCACGGTCCCCCAGATCGGAGGCATGTACGAGGGAGACATGAGTCGCAAGCGGACACTCGTGGAACACGGTTTCCGGCTGCCGTCGGCCATGGACAATCGTCCGTTGCGGTTCACGGAGTTCGAGGAACGGATAGGTCAGACCGTGTACCTCTCCGCGACTCCCGGTCCTTTCGAATTGGCCAAGGTCCAGGGGGATGTGGTCGAGCAGGTGATTCGTCCCACGGGTCTCATCGACCCGCTCGTCGTCGTCAAGACCACGGAGGGGCAGATCGATGACCTCATGCATGAAATCCAGCTGCGGGTCGCGCGGGGGGAGCGCACACTGGTGACGACCCTCACGAAGCGCATGGCGGAGGACTTGACCGACTATCTGGGCGAGAACGGGATCCGGGTCGAGTACCTCCACTCCGAGGTGGACACGCTGAGGCGGGTCGAATTGCTGCGCGAACTGCGGATGGGCGTCTTCGATGTGCTCGTGGGAATCAACCTGCTCCGGGAAGGTCTCGATCTGCCCGAGGTGTCGCTCGTGGCTATCCTCGATGCAGATAAGGAAGGCTTCCTTCGCTCCGAGACCTCACTCATCCAGACCATTGGTCGTGCGGCACGCAACGTCTCGGGGGAAGTCCACATGTACGCCGATACCGTCACTCCGTCGATGCGGCGCGCCATCGACGAGACGAATCGACGGCGTGCCAAGCAAGTTGCGTACAACGAGGAACGGGGGATCGACCCCCAGCCCCTGCGCAAGAAGATTGCCGACATCACGGACCTTCTGGCACGAGAGGATGCGGACACCCGTGAAGTCCTCGAGCGTGAGGGTTCTGCCGCTACGCGGGCTCGCAGCGCTGCCGGAGCGGACCTTGCCGCATTGATTGAGGAGTTGACCGAGCAGATGCATGCTGCGGCCGCGAGTCTTCAGTTCGAACTTGCCGCTCGGATCCGTGATGAGGTGGCGGAGTTGAAAAGGGAATTCCGGGGGATGCGCGAAGCCGGAACCGGTTGATGAGCGTCTCGCCCCTGGTCTGGGGCATCACCATCGGTGCGCTCATTGGCATCATCGTGCTCGACTTGGTGGTCGCCGAGCGGCGGAAGTCCGAGTTCGGCCCAACCGAAGCGACCCGCTGGGTGATCTTCTACATCGCGTGTGTGGCCGTGTTCGCGGTCATCATCGGATGGCAGTACGGGGCTGGGTACGCGGGGGAGTTCGTCGCGGGATACCTGACTGAGTACTCGTTGTCCGTGGACAACCTCTTCGTCTTCATGTTGATCATGAGTTCCTTCGCGGTACCTGCGGTGTATCAGCACCGTGTCCTCCTGGTCGGCATTGTCATCGCACTCATACTGCGCGGCATCCTGATCGTGATCGGCGCCGAGTTGATCAATAGGTTCAGTGCGATCTTCTACCTCTTCGCGGGGTTCCTGTTGTTCACGGCATGGAAGGTGTGGACAGCCGATCACGAGGCGGAGGAGACACGGGAGGGGGGGAACGCCCTGGTCACCTGGGTTTCCACCCGGTTCCCGACCACGAACGAGTACCACGGCACGTCCTTGACCACGCGGATCTCGGGGCGACGGGTACTCACACCCATGGCCCTCGTGATGCTGGCGATCGGGACGACCGACCTGCTGTTCGCCGTCGACTCGATTCCCGCGGTCTTTGGAATCACGCAGGAGGCGTACCTGGTGTTCACCGCGAATGCCTTCGCCCTGATGGGACTCAGGCAGCTCTACTTCCTCCTCAAGGGTGTGTTGGGGCGCCTGCGCCACCTCAACAAGGGTCTCGCGGTCATCCTCGGTTTCATCGGCCTGAAACTCCTGCTGGAGGCCGTGCACTCGACCACGTCGCTGCCGGTCCCCATCATCCCGATCTGGTTCTCCCTCCTCTTCATTGTGGCCGTTCTGGCGATCACGGCCATCACCAGCGTGCGCGCCGCAGGTCGGCCCGAGTAGCGCATCGTGACCCATACGCGATACTGCTGAGGTGGATTTGAACCTCGGCATCTGGGCCATCACGATCGGTGCGCTCGCCATCCTGATTCTGATGGATTTCGTGATTGTGTCGCGAAAGCCCCACGAGGTTCGCTTCGGGGAGGCCTTGGGCTGGTCGATCTTCTACATCGCCGTGGCTATCGCCTTCGGTATTGGGGTGTGGCTGTGGCAGGGCGGGGACTACGGGACCCAGTACTTCACCGCGTACCTGGTCGAGAAATCGCTGTCTGTGGACAACCTCTTCGTATTCATCATCATCCTGACCCAGTTCGCGGTGCCGACCAATCTCCACCAGCGGGTGCTCCTGGTCGGGGTGGTGTTGGCTCTCGTGATGAGGGCCATCTTCATTGCCATCGGGGCGGCCGCCCTTGCCGCGTTCGCCTTCACCTTCGTCATCTTCGGCGCGATTCTCATCTGGACCGGTATCCAGCTCATGCGTCACCGGAACGAAGATCCCGATCCGATGGACAACCCGGTGATCCGACTCGTGCGTCGCAAGTTGCCCTTCACGGACAACTACGACGGAGCAAGACTCTTCACCAATGTCGCGGGGGCGCGAGTTGCCACACCCCTGCTGTTCGTCATGATCGCCATCGGTGCGACCGACCTGCTCTTTGCGCTCGACTCGATTCCGGCGACCTTCGGAGTAACGCAGGAGCCCTATTTGGTCTTCACCGCAAACGCTTTCGCCCTGTTGGGCCTGCGTGCGTTGTACTTCCTGCTGAAGGGGCTACTCGACAAGCTCGTGTACCTCTCGACGGGGCTTTCCGTCATTCTGATCTTCATCGGCTTCAAGTTGGTCTTGACGTACTTCCATGAGGTGTTTCCGGAGTCGGTTCCGAAGATTCCGACGAACGTGTCACTGGCGGTGATCACCGGGGTCCTGGTCATCGTGGGCGTCACCTCGTACCTGAAGGTGCGCAAGGATCCGACCGCTGTGGCCCACGCCGGTCGGATGACCGGCGCGAAGGAGCACAGCGACTAGCGCTACTCGGCCTCGTGCAGCAGGTCGTGTTCGCAGCGGCGCAGCGCCGCCTGGGTGACGAGGGTTCCCGCTCCGAAGATGAGCACCGGCACCAACCAGGTCAGCAGCCAGGTGAGGCGGACGTCGACATCCCCGGAAATGGAGTTGACGATCCCGAACAGCACCCACCCAACGACGACTCCCCAGACCACGACTCCCGCGACCCACAGTTGGCGCCTCCTGCGAAGCCCATCGCGCTTGCGGAGGAGGGCGAGCTCCCGTGACTCCTTCATGGGCGAAGCATGTCACCAGCGGCGCGCACGCCATTCCCCCAGGTATGGTCTCTCGACCCCCAGGGTTGTATCGCTGCCGTGCCCGGGGTAGATCCACGTGGTGTCGGGAAGGCGGTGGAACACCTTGTCTTCGACGTCGCCGATGAGCAGGTCGAAGTCGTCAGGAGACCAGGTTTTGCCGATCCCGCCCGGAAACAAACAATCGCCGGTGAACAGATGGGGATGTCCGACGGGGTCGTCGTAGAGCAGTGCGATGGAGCCCGGGGTGTGACCGCGAAGGTGAAGTACCTGCAGCGTGATGTCGCCGAAGGTCAGGTGATCGCCATCGGCGAGGGGCCGGGTGGTGGCCACGGGAATGGCGCCCATGTCGTCGGTGCCCGCGTAGGTCGGTGCGCCCGTGACCTCGGCCACCTCGGCCAAGGCTCCCCAGTGATCGGCGTGGCGGTGCGTGGTGACGATCCCGTCGACGCCGTCGGGGCCGATCAGCTCGAGGATCCGCGAGGGCTCCGCGGCCGCGTCCACGAGGAGTTGACGTCCGGTCACCCGGCAGCGGAGCAGGTAGGCGTTGTTATCCATGGGTCCGACGGCGAGCTTGCTGATGATCAGTGAGGTCAACTCGTGCACAGCAGCAGGACCGCCTACGCTGACCCGGCCGGAGTACACACCGGCAGGCTAGCGAAGCGGGAGCGGCGACGTGAGTGACCGACTCGTCGTACGTGGTGCTCGGGAACACAATCTCAAGGATGTGTCCCTCGATCTCCCGCGGGACGCCCTCATCGTCTTCACGGGTCTCTCGGGTTCCGGCAAGTCGTCGCTGGCCTTCGACACGATCTTCGCCGAGGGGCAACGCCGCTACGTCGAGAGCCTCTCCGCATATGCCCGTCAGTTCCTTGGCCAGATGGACAAGCCCGATGTGGACTTCATCGAGGGTCTTTCTCCGGCGGTGTCGATCGACCAGAAGTCCACGTCACGCAACCCGCGCTCGACTGTTGGAACCATCACCGAGGTCTACGACTACCTGCGTCTGCTCTTTGCGCGCATCGGGCACCCGCATTGTCCCGAGTGCGGAGACCCGATCGCGCGTCAGACCCCACAACAGATCGTCGATCAGGTGCTCACCCTGCCCGCGAAGACCAAATTTCAGGTGCTTGCTCCGGTTGTGCGTGAGCGCAAGGGTGAGTACCACGAACTCTTCCGCCAGCTCCAGACCCAGGGATTCTCCCGGGTCCGCGTGGATGGCGTCGTGCATGCGCTGGCCGAGGTGCCCACTCTGAAGAAGCAGGAGAAGCACACGATCGAGGTCGTCGTGGATCGCCTCACGGTGTCTGCGGATTCCCGGCAGCGATTGACCGACTCCGTCGAGACGGCACTGGGGCTCGGTCACGGATACGTCATTCTCGAGTTTGTCGACCGCAAAGACGATGCACGGGAGGTGACCTACTCGGAACACCTCGCATGTCCCCGTGACGGGTTGTCCTTCGAAGAGCTCGAACCGCGGTCTTTCTCCTTCAACTCACCCTTCGGGGCATGTCCCGAATGCACGGGGTTGGGGACCACCCGGGAAGTGGATTCGGAACTGGTCATTCCTGATCCGGAGTTGAGTCTCGCCGAGGGCGCGATCGCGGTGTGGTCACGCGGCCAGGTCTCGGACTACTTCGCCCGCCTCCTCACCGCGGTCAGTGAGGAGCTCGGGATCGACATGGACACCCCGTGGCGCAAGCTGCCGGCCAGGGCGCGCCGTGCTCTCCTCGAGGGGCATCCGACGGAGGTGCATGTCCGCTACAAAAACCGTTACGGCAGGCAGCGTTCGTATTACACCGTGTACGAGGGAGTGGTTCCCTACATCAAACGAAGACACGAGGAGAGCGAATCTGACTCCGCGCGTGAGCGCTTCGAGGGCTACATGCGTGAGATCCCCTGTCCGGCCTGCTCGGGAACACGACTCAAGCCACTGTCCCTCGCCGTCACGATCGCGGACCACTCGATTGCAGCGATCGCCGCTCTCCCGATCGGCGAGGCCGCCCGGTTCCTCAGTGGCCTGGAGCTGAGCGATCGAGAGACGGCGATTGCGGCGCGGGTCCTCAAGGAGGTCAACGAGCGCCTCCGATTCCTCGTCGATGTGGGACTGGACTATCTCTCCCTCGATCGAGCCTCCGCAACCCTGGCGGGAGGTGAGGCACAACGTATTCGCCTGGCAACCCAGATCGGATCGGGATTGGTCGGAGTGCTCTATGTGCTCGACGAGCCGAGCATCGGACTCCACCAACGCGACAACCGACGCCTGATCGAGACCCTCGTCCGTCTCCGAGATCTCGGAAACACCCTGATCGTGGTCGAACACGACGAGGACACCATTCGAACCGCAGACTGGGTGGTGGATATCGGTCCGGGCGCCGGTGAGCACGGTGGTCAGATCGTGGTGAGTGGTCCCGTAGACGAACTCCTGCACAACTCCGACTCGTTGACGGGCCAATACCTGACCGGTGCACGCACGATCGACGTGCCCACGGCACGCCGACCCCAACTGCAGGGAGAGATCACGGTTCACGGTGCACGCGAACACAACCTGCAGGACGTCACCGTGGCGTTCCCGCTCGGAAATCTGGTGGCTGTCACAGGCGTGTCCGGATCGGGAAAGTCGACACTGGTCAACGACATCCTCTACTCCGTCCTGGCACGGGAACTCAACGGTGCGCGCATTGTGCCCGGAAAACACGCCAAGGTGACCGGCCTGGAAGCCCTGGACAAGGTGGTGCACGTTGACCAGAGTCCGATCGGGCGCACGCCACGTTCGAATCCGGCGACGTACACGGGTGTCTTCGACCACATCCGCAAACTGTGTGCCGAGACACCTGAGGCAAAGGTCCGGGGGTATCAGCAGGGCCGCTTCTCCTTCAACGTCAAGGGTGGCCGGTGTGAGGCGTGCGCGGGTGACGGGACGATCCGCATCGAGATGAACTTCCTTCCGGATGTGTACGTACCCTGCGAGGTCTGTCACGGCGCTCGGTACAACCGGGAGACCCTCGAGGTGCACTACAAGGGCAAGACGATCTCTCAGGTCCTGGACATGCCGATCGAGATGGGGCTTGAGTTCTTCGAGAACATCCCGCCGATCGCCCGGCATCTGCGCACGCTCGTGGACGTCGGACTCGGATACGTGCGCCTCGGCCAGTCGGCCCCCACGCTCTCCGGCGGCGAGGCGCAACGCGTGAAGCTGGCCGCTGAGTTGCAGAAGCGCGCCACGGGTCGAACGGTGTACGTCCTGGATGAGCCGACCACGGGTTTGCATTTCGAGGACATTCGAAAGTTGCTGGGAGTCTTGCATTCGCTCGTCGAACGGGGCAACACCGTGATCGTCATCGAGCACAACCTCGATGTCATCAAGACCGCGGACTGGGTCATCGATATGGGGCCTGAGGGTGGCTCGGGGGGAGGCACGGTCGTGGCCACGGGGACACCAGAGGACATCGCCACCCATGCGGGGAGTCACACGGGGTCGTTCCTCGCCGACATGGTCTCGAGTCGGAGGAAGCCGCGCCGGGCATCCCATCCATGATGGAATGGGGACATGGGTGTTGTGAATCGTCGTGAAGTCCTTGCCACAGGAGGAATCGTCGCTGCGGCGACCGTGGTGGCTGCCTGCTCCTCTGGGGGAACCGGGATGACCGGTGAACCCGCCGAGAGTCCGTTAGCCACCGCGGACGCCGGGGGCGCACGTCCGAGCGGCGCGCTCGCCGCAATCGCCGACATCCCGGTGGGGGGTGGGGTCGTCGTGCCGGAACCTCCGATCGTGATCGTCCAGCCAACCGAAGGCGCGATCCTCGGTTACACCGCGGTGTGCCCGCATCAGGGATGCCTGGTGTCCGAGGTGGTCGACAACCAGATCATCTGCCCGTGCCACCAGTCCTACTTCTCGGCGGAGGACGGTGCGGTGATCTCGGGCCCGGCGCAGACCGGGTTGGCGAGCGCCGATGTGCAGATTGACGGCGACTTCGTCGTCCTCGGCTAGTTCGTGACCGATCCATCGGAGTATCGGCCCGACCCGGGGACGGTGCCGGTGACTCCGGGGGTCTACCGATTTCGCGACCCGTCGGGACGAGTTGTGTACGTCGGTAAGGCCAAGAACCTTCGATCCCGCGTGAGTTCCTACTTTTCGGACTTCAGCAGCCTGCACCCACGAACCCAAACGATGCTCACGATGGCGGCGTCGGTGGACTGGGTGACGGTGGCGAACGAGGTTGAGGCCCTCACCCTCGAATACGCCTGGATCAAGCAATTCGATCCGCGATTCAACGTCCGCTACCGGGACGACAAGTCCTACCCCTACCTCGCGGTCACTGTGGCGGAGACGTGGCCGAGGGTGTCCATCGTGCGCGAGGCCAAGCGCAAGGGCACGCATTACTTCGGACCTTATGCCCACGCCTGGGCGATCCGGGACACCCTCGAACAACTCACGAAGATCTTTCCGGTCCGCACGTGCCGGGACGGCGTGTTCCGACGAGCAGCGCAGGTGGGTCGGCCGTGTCTCCTCGGCTTCATCGGCCGCTGCAGTGCTCCGTGTGTGGATCGGATCAGTGAAACCGAGTATCGGAAGCTGGTCGAGGATCTAGAACGATTCTTGAAGGGCGACGCTGACCGATACGTGCGGGAGGCGCGGCAGGCGATGGAGTCGGCCTCCGAGAGGCAGGACTACGAGGAGGCCGCGAAATGGCGTGATCGGCTCGGTGCACTCGAGCATGTTCTCGAACGGAACTCCGTCGTTCTCCCTGACGCGACGGACGCCGATGTGATTGGCCTGGTGAGCGAGCCCTTGCACGTGGGAGTCGAGGTCTTCCACGTGAGGTCCGGGCGACTCGTGGGTGAGCGGGGTTTTGTGGTGGAACGTACGGAGGACCTCGACGAGTCCGGGTACGCGGAGCGGGTCCTCCAGCGCCTCTACGGAATAGCCGACGATTCGGGTGCTGTGCCACGGGAGGTCCTGATAAGTGTCCTCCCACCGGATCCCTCGACGGTCGAATCATGGCTCGGCGGAGTGCGAGGGAGTTCGGTGTCGCTGCGGATCCCGCAACGCGGGGATAAGGCCGCCCTGTTGGCGACCGCCGAGACCAACGCGCGAAACACCGTTGCTCGCTACACCGCGAAAAGGAGTGCAGACCTCACAGCGCGCACCCAGGCACTGCAGGAGATCCAGAGCGCACTCGACTTGAGCCAATCGCCCTTGCGTATCGAGTGCATCGACATTTCAACCCTCCAGGGTTCGGACACAGTCGCGTCCGTGGTGGTGTTTGAAGATGCGCTCCCGAAGAAGGCCGAATACCGCACGTTCCGCATCCGCTCGGAAGGCGCAGACGATCTCACGGCCGTGGCCGAGGTTGTGCGCCGCCGGTATCGCACGGAGGCGGATCGTGAAGACGGGCGCTACCCGACATCGCTCGTGGTCGTCGATGGCGGTCCAGCTCAGGCGCGCGCGGCACGGGATGCGCTTCTCGAGGTTGGCATGGATCGCATCCCCGTCGTGGGTCTTGCCAAGCGCATGGAGGAGGTATGGCGACCCGACGACCCCCGGCCGATCATCCTGTCTCGCTCGAGCGAGGCGCTGTATCTGCTGCAGCGGATGCGGGACGAAGCCCATCGCGTTGCCGTCACCTTCCATCGCAAACGACGCACGGGCCGGGTCAGTGAGAGTGCGTTGGATGCCATCCCGGGTCTGGGCCCCCAGCGTCGAGCGGCACTGCTGCGGCACTTCGGTTCCGTGGCCGTCATCCGCACCGCGGAACCTGCGGACATCGCCGCCGTTCCGGGCATCGGCAACACGCTGGCCCAGGTGATCCTGAAGGCGCTAGCGTCGGAGGGTGATGGTGACGACAAGCGGATCGGATGAGCATTCGATCGAGTTGACCATCGTGACCGGTATGTCGGGTGCTGGACGCACCACGGCTGCCCGCGCACTCGAGGACCTCGGGTGGTTCGTCATCGACAACATCCCGCCGAGTCTGCTCGCGCCCGCGGTGGACCTGGCCCGGAAGTCCACCGACGTGCACAAGGTCGCAGTCGTGGTCGATGCGCGAGGCGGATCGTTCTTTGCGCGATTTCGGCAGGCGCTTGCGGAACTTCATGACGCCGGAATCACCAAGAGCTTGGTGTTCCTCGAGGCGAGCGATGAATCGCTCGTGCGTCGCTTCGAGAGTTCACGCCGACCACACCCGCTGCAGCGCGGAGCCCGAATTCTCGATGGGTTGGAGCGCGAACGGGCGGTCCTTGGCGATCTGCGTGCCATGGCGGACCTGGTCATCGACACCACCAGTCTCAATGTGCACGATCTGCGACGACGAATCGAAGAGGCCTTTTCCCGGGCGGATGCTCCACTCCTGCGGCTCACCGTGATGAGTTTTGGGTTCAAGTACGGGATCCCGGTGGACGCCGACATGGTCTTCGATGCCCGCTTTCTCCCCAACCCTTACTGGGATGAGGTCCTGCGTCCTCTCACGGGACAGGATCCCGCCGTGGCATCGCGGGTTCTGGGAGAAACGGGCGCGACCGCCTTCATCACGCATGTCGTCTCCCTCCTCGAGACGGTCCGCGATGGCTACATTCGCGAGGGCAAAAGATTTGGAACCGTAGCGATCGGGTGCACGGGAGGCAAGCACCGCAGCGTCGCTCTCGTCGCGGAGATCGTGACTCGACTCGACTCGGTCGGTATCGACTCGGTTCCGGTCCACCGCGACCTCGGGCGCGAATGAGTCCTCGCGGTCGGACGGCACCCGGCATTGACCAAGCTGGTCCCGCTGTGGTCGCGCTCGGTGGTGGCCATGGTTTGGCGGCGACCCTGGAGGCGCTCCGGCGCGTTACCGATCGGATCACCGCGGTCGTGACCGTCGCAGACGACGGTGGATCGAGTGGGCGGTTGCGTGAAGAGTTCGGGGTCATTCCCCCGGGTGATCTGCGGATGGCGCTCGCCGCATGGTGCGGCGACGACACCTGGGGTCGGACATGGGAGCGGGTCATCCAGCATCGCTTCACCAGTGAGGGACCGTTGAACGGTCACGCTCTCGGGAACCTGCTGATCACGGCCCTCTGGCAGACCACGTCGGGTCCCGTGGAAGGGCTCGACTGGGTCGCCGCCCTTCTGGAGGCCCAGGGACGAGTCCTGCCGAGCACCACCCAACCCCTGGAGATCGTGGCCACCATCCGGGGCCATGACCGCGAACGCCCCGATGCACTCGTCGACGTGGTCGGCCAGGTCGCCGTCGCGGGGACTCCCGGCCGAGTCGAAGTCATCGGCGTCGTTCCCGCCGATGCGCCGGCGTGCTCGGAATCCCGTGTCGCCGTCGCGGAGGCAGACGCCGTGATCCTCGGACCCGGGTCGTGGTTCACATCCGTGTTGCCGCACCTGTTGATCACAGAGCTGCGCACAGCGATCGTCGAGTCCCCGGCGACGAAGATCCTGGTGGTCAACCTCAACCCGGAATCGGGGGAGACGTCGGACTTCTCCGCCCACGCCCATCTGGAGGACCTCCAATCCCGGTTTCCCGAGATACGGCTGGACTGGGTGGTGGCGGACCCGTCCCACGTGGAGGACCGTGATGCTCTTCGGACCAGCGCATCCGCGATGGGAGCGCAAGTGTTCCTGGCCGATATTGCACGGGGCAGGTGGGAGCCGGGGCAACATGACCCACAGCGGTTGGCGGTGGCTTTCGACAGCGTCCTAGGCTTGCGCCGATCACCCGACGAGAGCGAGGACGTGCGATTTCCATGGCGATGACCAGCTCCGTCAAAGACGAATTGAGTCGGGTCGACGTCACGAAGGTCTGCTGCCGTAAGGCTGAGGTGTCGACGATCCTGCGATTCGCAAGCGGACTCCACATCATCAGCGGGAAGATCGTAGTCGAGGCCGATATCGACACCGGCGCCACCGCTCGCCGCCTGCGCAAGGACATTTTCGACATCTACGGCCATGAAGCCGACATCACGATGGTGCAGGGGAGTGGCATCCGAAAGGGAACCCGATACCTCGTTCGGGTGGTCTCAGGTGGAGAGGCACTGGCCAAGCAGACCGGCATCGTCGATGGGTCCGGTCGACCCGTGCGTGGTCTTCCGCCCGCGATCGTCGCCGGAGGCCTCTGCGACTGTGAATCCGCGTGGCGCGGGGCATTCCTTGCACATGGCTCCCTCACCGAGCCGGGGAGGTCGAGTTCCCTCGAAGTCACTGCCCCGGGGCCCGAGGCCGCACTCGCCCTCGTTGGCGCCGCGCGACGCCTCGGAATCGCCGCAAAGTCCCGTGAGGTCCGCGGAGTCGACCGCGTCGTCATTCGTGATGGCGATGCCATCGGGGCACTTCTCACCCGGCTCGGGGCGCACGAATCCGTCCTCGCGTGGGAGGAGCGCCGGATGCGGCGCGAGGTCCGCGCCACGGCCACTCGCCTCGCCAACTTCGACGATGCCAATCTGCGCCGCTCCGCGCGCGCCGCCGTTGCCGCGGGGGCACGGGTGCAGCGTGCCCTCGAGATCCTCGGAGATGACGTCCCGGAGCACCTGGTGACTGCCGGTCGACTCCGGATCGAGCACCGACAGGCGTCGCTGGAGGACCTCGGAGCCCTGGCCGATCCGCCGATGACCAAGGATGCAATTGCGGGCCGCATCCGGCGCCTCCTCGCCCTCGCGGACAAGCGTGCGTCCGACCTCGGCATTCCCGACACCGAGTCGGCGCTGGGACCTGATCTGGATGGTCAGGACGGCTGAGACCGACGCAACATCCCCGTAATGTCTCTCATTAGAATGTAAGCGTTGTCTTCGATTTCCTGATCACCCTGGAGGAGTGCTCGTGACCATCAAGGTCGGCATCAACGGCTTCGGCCGCATCGGCAGGAATTTCTTTCGCGCGCTCGTCGAAAGTGGCGCAGATGTCGAGATCGTGGGCATCAATGACCTCACGGATACGGGGACTCTCGCGCACCTGCTGAAGTACGACTCCATCCTGGGTCGGTTCGGTCGTCCCGTGGAGGCGACCGAAGGCGCGATCATCGTCGACGGCGCTCGAATTCCGATCTTCGCCGAACGCGACCCGGCCGCTCTGCCATGGGCCTCCGTCGGGGCGGACATCGTCATCGAATCCACCGGCATCTTCACGAGCGCAGAAGACGCGGGCAAGCACCTGACGGGTGGGGCTAAGAAGGTGATCATCTCCGCGCCAGCCAAGGGCGAGGACATCACGATCGTCATGGGTGTGAACGATGACAAGTACGATCCGGCAAAAGACGTCATCATCTCCAACGCGTCGTGCACGACCAACTGCCTTGCTCCGATGGCGAAGGTCCTCGACGACAATTTCGGCATCGTGCGGGGACTGATGACCACGATCCACGCCTACACCAACGATCAGCGAATCCTGGACTTTCCGCACAGCGATCTGCGTCGCGCCCGTGCGGCCGCGCTGAACATGATCCCGACAAGCACCGGGGCCGCGAAGGCGATCGGACTCGTTCTGCCACATCTCAAGGGCAAGTTGGATGGGTATGCAATGCGTGTGCCCGTGCCCACGGGATCGGCGACCGACCTCACCGTCGAGTTGGCAAAGCCCGCGACCAAGGACGACATCAACGCCGCCATGAAGGCTGCCGCAGCTGGTCCATTGAAGGGAATCCTCGTGTACACCGAGGACCCGATCGTCTCCACGGACATCGTCACCGATCCGGCGTCCTGCATCTTCGACGCAGGTATGACGAATGCCAATGGCAATATGGCCAAGGTCCTCGGGTGGTACGACAATGAGTGGGGCTACAGCAACCGCTTGATCGACCTCGTGGTGCTCGTCGGTTCGAAGCTCTGAGTATGCGGTTCCTCGACGATCTCGAGGTCGACGGGAAGCGGGTTCTCACCCGGGTCGACTTCAATGTTCCCCTCACAACGGTGGATGGACGTGTGTCCATCACCGACGACGGGCGCATTCGGGCTGCCGTGCCCACCATGGAGTGGCTCCGCTCGCACGGAGCGTCGGTGATCCTTGTCGCCCACCTCGGGCGTCCCAAGGGAGTACCGACACCGGACCTCAGTCTCGCGCCGGTCGCAACCCGGCTTGGACAACTTCTCGGTACCCCCGTTCCGCTCGTGGAGCTCGCGGATCTCGGTTCGTTCTCTCTGCATCCGGGCGACGTCATCCTTGTGGAGAACATCCGATTCGATCCCCGTGAAACCAGCAAGGACACCGAGGAGCGGCAGTCGTTGGCCCGCGAACTCGCGTCGAGTGCCGACCTATTCGTCTCGGAAGGCTTCGGGGTCGTGCACCGAGAGCAGGCCAGCGTCACCGATGTCGCACAACTCCTGCCGAACGCCGCCGGGTTGCTCGTTGCCCGCGAAGCCACGGTGTTCGCCGGGATACTGGAGAACCCCGACCGGCCCTTCGTCGTCATCCTCGGGGGTGCGAAGGTCAGCGACAAGCTCGGAGTGATCGGGAACCTGATCCCCCGGGTGGACCGCCTCCTGATCGGCGGCGGGATGGCGTACACCTTCCTGGCTGCCCAGGGGTATTCGATCGGTGACTCGATCGTGGAGCCCGATCAGATCCCGACCGTCTCCGAATTCCTCAGCCAGGCGAAGGAGCGTGGCGTCGAGGTGGTGCTTCCGGTTGACCTCGTCGTGGCGGACGCCTGCGCGCTCGACGCGAGAACGATGGTGGTCCCAGCCGATGAGATCCCGGATGGCTGGCAGGGGCTCGACATTGGACCGCGCACGCGGGAGCTGTTCGCAGCGGCGATCGCCGACGCGGGGACCATCGTCTGGAACGGGCCTGTGGGGGTCTTCGAGATGGAACCCTTCGCCGCTGGGACGCGGGCTGTCGCGGAGGCTGTCGCGGACTGTCCGGGCTTCACCGTCATCGGCGGTGGCGACTCTGCCGCTGCTGTGCGGCAACTGGGTATTCCCGATGAACGCTTCGGGCACATCAGCACCGGGGGTGGAGCGAGTCTCGAGTTCCTCGAGGGTCGTACGCTGCCGGGACTCTTGGTATTGGAGACCCATGACTGACCGCAAGCCCCTGATGGCGGGCAACTGGAAGATGAACGTGAATCACTTCGAGGCGATCGCTCTCGTCCAGAAGGTCGCCTACGCGCTCAACGACGCAGACTTCGCCGCGGTCGATGTCGCGGTCCTCCCGCCCTTCACCGACTTGCGCTCGGTCCAGACCCTGATCGAGGGTGATCGCTACGACATCGCGTACGGCGGCCAGGACATCTCTGCCTTCGATTCAGGGGCCTACACGGGTGAGATTTCCGGTGCAATGCTCGCCAAACTCGGATGCACGTACGTGTTGACCGGCCACAGCGAGCGGCGGACGCTTCATGCGGAGGACGATGCATTGGTTAACGCGAAGACCAGAGCTGCCCTGCGGTACGACCTGACCCCGATCGTATGCGTGGGGGAGGGCTTGGACATCCGTCAGTCCGGAGATGCAGTTGAGTTCGTCACCACGCAACTGCGCGCGTCACTCGAAGGATTGAGTTCGTCGGACGTGGCGCGGTGCGTGATCGCGTACGAGCCAGTGTGGGCGATCGGCACGGGTGAGGTCGCCACCCCCGACGACGCACAGGAGGTCTGCCAGGCCATTCGTGGTGCGCTGAGATCGGACCATGGCGCGCAGGCCGCGGGCATCCGCGTGCTCTACGGGGGATCCGTGAAGGCCACGAACATCGCGGGGATCATGGCCATGCCCGATATCGACGGCGCCCTCATCGGGGGTGCCAGCCTCGATCCGGATGAGTTCGTCGGTATTGTTCGGTACCGGATGCACCCGGCGTAGCCTCCCTAACCTGATCGGACACCGCAGAATGTTGACCGCCCTGACCATCGTGCTCGCGGTGCTCCTGGTGATCACGAGCGCACTCTTGGTGGTGCTGATCCTTCTGCATCGTGGGAAGGGTGGCGGCCTGTCGGACCTCTTTGGCGGCGGCGTGAGTTCCTCCATTGGTGGATCCTCGGTTGCAGAGCGCAATCTCGATCGGCTGACCGTGGCCATCGCTTTGATTTGGGCGGCGTGCATCGTCGCCGTCGGACTTATCGTCAGAACCGGCTGAGAGCAGGAGGACAGCAGTGGCAGGTGGCAGCGCGATTCGCGGAAGCAGGGTCGGCGCGGGACCCATGGGAGAAGCGGAGCGCGGTGAAGCCGCCCCCCGGATGTTCATGTCCTTCTGGTGTTCACGTGGACATGAGTCGCGGCCGAGTTTTGCCACGGATGCCGAGATTCCGGGGGAGTGGGACTGCCCGCGCTGCGGGCTTCCGGCAGGGCCGAACAAGGAGAATCCGCCGGCGCCCCCCAAGATCGAGCCGTACAAGACACACCTCGCGTATGTGAAGGAGCGACGTTCCGACAAGGATGGCGCCGCGATTCTCCAAGAGGCCTTGGACAAACTGCGCAGCCACTAGGCAGCCTCACGTCAGTCCTGCATCACCCGACTGACCGTTTCCAGCAACTCGGTCCACGAGGTGATGAACTTCTCCACACCCTCCCGCTCGAGACGTTGGAAGACGGAATCGACATCGATCCCGACCCCGCGGAGTTCCTCCCAGACTCGCCCCGCCTCGGCCTGAGTTCCGAGGAGTGTGTCCCCGCGAAACGTCCCATGGTCAGCCACTGCCTCCAACGTCGCCTGCGGCATCGTGTTGACCGTTCCAGGTCCCACGAGTTTCATGACGTAGCGCGTGTCGTCGAAGGCAGGGTCCTTGACACCCGTGGATGCCCACAGGGGTCTCTGCGGGCGCGCACCGTCGCGGGCGAGGTCGTGCCAGCGGGGAGAATCCGTGAACTCCTGATAGGCAGACCAGGCGAGTTGAGCGTTGGCGATGGCGGCGGTCCCACGCAGGCGTTGGGCATCGGCGCTCCCGAGGGCAGCGAGTCGCGCGTCGACCTCAGTATCGACACGACTGACGAAGAAGCTGGCCACCGAGTGAATCGTGGGGAGGAAGATTCCCGTGCTCCGGGCCAACTCGAGCCCCTCTGCGTAGGCAGCAAGCACCTGCCGATAACGCTCGACGGAGAAGATCAGCGTCACGTTGACACTGATTCCGCGTGCGAGTGTCGCGGTGATCGCCGGCAGTCCTGCGGGCGTCGCGGGAATCTTGATCAGGAGATTCGGCCGGTCGACGAGGTCCCACAGTGCCGATGCCTGGTGGATCGTCCCCTCGGTGTCGTCGGCGAGACGAGGGTCCACCTCGATGGACACTCGTCCATCGATACCGTCACTCGAGCTCCAGACGTCGTCGAACACATCACATGCGGCCCGGACATCGTCCGTCGTCAGCACTCGTACAACGTCGTCGGGGGAGTGTCCCAACACGGCGAGCTCGCGAATCTGCTCCGCGTACGAGGAGCCGCCGGCGGAAATCGCCTTCTGGAAAATCGTGGGATTCGTGGTGACACCGCGCACACTCCACGCCGCAATGAGTTCCGCAAGGTTCCCCGTGGTGAGACGTGACCGGTCCAGGTCATCGAGCCAGAGAGACACGCCGGCCTGGGTGAGTTCCGCGAGAGTCGAGTTCACTGTCATCGTCCTACGAGAGTGGCGCGTACCGCGCCGGCAACTCGCTCGGCCGTGATCCCGAACTCGCGGAAGAGCGTTGCGTGATCGGCGCTCGCACCGAAGTGATCGATCCCGATCACGTCGCCGTCACCGCCGACGTACTTCCACCACCCGAGAGTGGCTCCGGCCTCGACCGCGACACGAGCACGCACCGCAGGTGGGAGTACGTGGTCGCGATAGCCGGGATCCTGTTCGTCGAACCACTCCAGACAGGGTGCGCTCACCACCCGCACGGAGATTCCATCCGCCCGAAGACTGTGGGCAGCGGACACAGCGAGCGCTACCTCGGAACCTGTGGCGATGATGATGGCGTCGGGGCTGTCCGGCCCCTCGAGGACGTACGCACCGCGACGGACCCCGTCGTGTGCGTGGGCCGGGTCGGTGATGGTGGGCACGTTCTGGCGAGTCAACACGAGACCCACAGGCCCTCGCTGATGGAGAATCGCCGACCAGGCGGCAGAAGTCTCATTGCCGTCGGCGGGTCGTATCACCGCAAACCCCGGAATAGCGCGCAGGCTCCAGAGGTGTTCGATCGGCTGATGCGTGGGGCCGTCCTCGCCGAGACCGATCGAATCATGTGTCCAGACGAACGTCGAGGGACATCCCATGAGGGCTGCCAGGCGCACGGCGCCCCGCATGTAGTCACTGAAGACGAGGAACGTGCCGGCATAGGGACGAAGTAGTCCGCCCAGGGCCGCGCCGTTCACGATCGCCCCCATCGCATGCTCGCGCACACCGAAGTGGACGATCCGTCCGTACGGATCCGCCCCGGGCACCTTGCTGGAGACCGGCAGGAACGAGCCGCCCTTCTCGATGGATGTGTTGTTCGATTCGGCGAGATCTGCGGAGCCTCCCCACAGTTCCGGGAGACGCGGGGCGAGCGCGTTGATCGCGTCACCGGACGCCTTGCGGGTCGCCACGGATGTGCCCGGTTGGTACGTCGGCAGGGCTGTGTCGATGCCAGCTGGGAGTGCGTGGGACTCCAACCGCGTCAGGAGTTCCACCCCGGATGGCTGAGTCCTCCGCCAGGAGTCGAAGAGTTCGTGCCACGCGTCGATGAGTGGTTGGAGTCGAGCGTGCAGCCGGCTGCGCACGTCGGCGAGTACCGCTGAGTCGAATGCGAAGTTTTCGCCGGGATTGAGACCCAGTGCCACCTTGGTCGCCGCGACTTCCTCAGAGCCGAGCGCAGAGCCATGCGACTTAGCGGTGCCCGAGGCGGTCGGAGCAGGCCAGGCGATGGTGGTGCGAACGCGGATGAAACTCGGTTTGTCGGTGACGGTCCGTGCGTCTTCGATGGCTGCCTGCAATGCGGCGACGTCGACGTCACCCGAAGGTAACTGCTCGACCTCGTGTACATCCCAGCCATAGGCGCGATAACGAGCGACGACATCTTCGGTGAATGCAACGGCGGTGTCTCCCTCGATGGAGATGCGATTGTCATCCCAGATCACCGTGAGTGCGCCCAACGCCTGTGTGCCCGCGAGCGAACTGGCTTCCCCGCTGATGCCCTCTTCCAGGTCACCATCCGATGCGAGGACGAAGACGTGGTGGTCGAAGGGACTTCTCGGGGAGGACGGGTCGAGGATCCCGCGCTCGTAGCGTGCGCCCATGGCCATGCCGACCGCGGTCGCGAGGCCCTGCCCGAGTGGACCGGTCGTGGTCTCGACACCCGGAGTGTGGCCGAACTCGGGATGCCCCGGAGTACGGCTTCCCCACGTCCGGAACGCTTGGAGGTCCTGCATGGCCAGACCCATGTCCGCGAGGTAGAGCTGCAGGTACAGCGTGAGGCTCGAGTGGCCGGCACTGAGGACGAATCGGTCCCGTCCCAACCAGGAGGGATCGCGGGGGTCGAAGGTCATGACGCGGGTGAAGAGCAGGTACGCCACCGGGGCGAGGCTCATCGCCGTTCCGGGGTGGCCGTTTCCGACCTTCTGCACGGCATCCGCAGCAAGTGCCCTCAGGTAGGCGACCGCGCGATCATCGGTCTCGTCCCAGGAGAGGAGCGACGTCACTTCGCCAGCCTACTGAGGAGTTGGCGGCACTCAGGCGTTCGATACGCTCGCAAGGTGTCGATGGCGCCTACTCCCACCCTGGACGAGACGCGCGTCACAGACCGGATTCGCGCCCATATCGCGATGATGAAGCCGCGCATCATCGAACTCTTGCTCGTGACGGCCATTCCGACGATGTTCCTTGCGGCCCAAGGGCTTCCCTCGCTTCGATCCGCGATCGCGGTGCTCGTGGGGGGTGCCGCTGCGGCTGCAGCCGCGAACACGTTCAACAGCGTCTACGACCGGGACATCGATGCGGTGATGGCGCGGACACATGACCGTCCGCTGGCTCGCGGCGCGGTGTCTCTGAGAGCCGGAGTGATCCAGGGGGTGCTCCTCACCGCGATCGCCGTGATCGTCCTGGCCCTCCTCACCAACCTGCTTGCGGCGGCCCTCGGGCTGCTGGCCATCGCGCTGTACTCCATCGGCTACACAATGATCCTGAAGCGGCGTACAGCGCAGAACATCGTCTGGGGCGGGGCGGCCGGATGTATGCCGGTGCTCATCGCGTGGGCGGCGATTACCGGAACACTCTCCTGGACGCCGGTGGTCCTGTTCCTCGTCGTCTTCTTCTGGACGCCCCCCCACTACTGGCCTCTGGCGATGAAGTATCGCCAGGAGTATCAGCAGGCGGGAATTCCGATGCTGCCCGTCGTCGCGACTGATGCGGTCGTGGCGCGCCAGATCATCGCGTACAGCTGGGTGATGGCCGCGGTGTCACTTGCGCTTGTTCCCGTTGCCGGAATGGGGCCCGTGTATCTCGTGGGTGCCGTTGCGCTCGGTGCCCTCTTCCTGGTGTTGGCCTATCGCGTGCGTTCTGCCGTTGCCTCGGCGGATCTCGACCGGCGGGCGATGCGCCTGTTCCACGGGTCGATCACCTATCTCGCGGTCCTGTTCCTACTGGTAGGTGTGGATCCGTTCCTCGGCGGGTGAGAGCCCCCGGGTTCTGAGCGCAGGGGCCAGGAAGAGCAGTGCGATCCAGGTGGTCACGGCCCCGAGAACGTGGAGGGCGACCAGGAGTTCCGGAAGCCCGGTGAAGTACTGGGTGTAACCGATCACTCCCTGTACTCCCGCGATCGCGCCGAGGATGAGTGCCCGCCGACGCAGCACGCCGAGATGCGAGATGAGTGACGTGGCGACGATCAAGCCGATCAGAAGACCGAGGAAAAGAAGCACCGCATCTGCATGCAACCAGGAGACGGTGCGCGGGTCGAAGCTGAACCGCGCTTCAGTGTCGGCGTCACCGCTGTGCGGTCCACTTCCCGTCACGATGACCCCGAGGATCACGACGATGAGTCCGACGGCAATCAGTCCGTATGTGAGGACTGCCACCGGACGAGGTGCCGTCCAAACGACGGGTTGGTCTCCGGGTTCGCCCGAGCGCACGACCAACGCAACGCACGCAGCCACCAGGGCAATGGAGACGAGGAAGTGCGCCGCGACGGTCGTGGGATGAAGTCCGGTGAGCACCGTGATGCCACCGAGCACCGCCTGCACGATGGTGCCCAGGAGTGGGATCACGGCAAGGGCGGTGAGCAGGGGACGACGGGGAAGGCCTGACGTACGCCGCCGGCGGGCATCGACGAGCGCGGCAATCACGGTTGCGATGGCCAGGGCGGCGAGTACGAATGTGAGGAGGCGGTTGCCGAACTCCACGTACTTGTGCCACGACTCGGCCTGGGCCGCCGTGGGGATGTAGGAGCCCTCGACGCACTCGGGCCAGGTGGGACAGCCGAGGCCCGAGCCGGTGATCCGCACCACGGCCCCGGTCACGATGATGGCGGCCTGGGCCCCCAGATTCGCCAGGTAGATGCGCCGCACCCATGTGGGGGATCGCCCGTCGGTTTGCATGGTGCCTCCACTGTAACGAGGCCCGATTTGCGTACATCTCGAATTACGCAACAATAGTGTTGTGAAATTCCCCGGTGAGGCGTCCGAGCGGGTCGCGCGCAGCCTGCTGGAGTCGGGTCCGGCCACGGCTGCGGAGGTTGCGTCACGGCTCGG
Source organism: Actinomycetota bacterium (assembly GCA_046091195.1). GTDB lineage: Bacteria > Actinomycetota > Actinomycetes > S36-B12 > S36-B12 > VGCC01. The sequence continues at coordinate 7,482 of JBJTBD010000005.1, read as the reverse complement.
AATGTCGGCCGCGGCCGTGCGACGGCCACTGGCCTCGTTGGTCAATTCCGGTCTCGTCGAGGCGACGGACGAGGCGCCGTACGGCCCCCGGGCGCGGCGTGGTCGCGGGCGCCCGGGCAAGGTCTTCTCCTTGACACCGGAAGGACGCGCGGCATGCGACCAGGCCTACGACGATCTCGCTCTTGCCGCCCTGCGATTCCTGGCGGAGACACAGGGACGGGAGGCCGTTGCCGAGTTCGCCGCGCGCCGGGCGCGGTCGGTCGTCGGAAGTGACGGTCAGTCCATCACCGCGGTTGTCCAGCGCTTCGACGCCGCAGGGTTCGCAGCCGAGGCGAGTCCGCTTGCATCCGGTCAGCACCAACTCTGTCAGCATCATTGCCCGGTCATCGATGCAGCGCGGGAGTTTCCCGAGTTCTGCGACGCCGAGACCGAGGCCATCGCCCACGCACTGGGGCGCCACGTCACCCGGCTCGCCACGCTGGCGCACGGCGATGGAGTGTGCACAGCGCTCATAGGCCCACCTGTCCACAGTTCGACATCCAGATCCCACGGGAAGGTTTCGGCATGACAACCGCAGCAGAGGAACAGGCGAAGACGATCGACGCGCTCAGCCGCTACGAGTACGGATGGCGCGACGCAGACGATGCGGGTGCTGGTGCCCGGCGCGGCCTTAACGAGGACGTTGTGCGGGACATCTCGGCGAAGAAGGGTGAGCCGGAGTGGATGCTCGACCTTCGACTCAAGGGCTTGCGCCTTTTCGAGAAGAAGCCGATGCCCGCCTGGGGTTCTGACCTGACGGGGATTGATTTCGACAACATCAAGTACTTCGTGCGTTCCACGGAGAAGCAGGCGGCGAGTTGGGATGAGCTGCCTGAGGACATTCGCAACACCTACGACCGTCTCGGCATCCCCGAGGCGGAGAAGAATCGTCTGATCGCGGGGGTCGCGGCCCAGTACGAGTCCGAAGTCGTCTACCACGCCATCCGCGAGGACTTGCAGGAACAGGGCGTGATCTTCGTTGACACCGATACCGGCCTCAAGGAGTACCCCGACCTGTTCCGCGAGTACTTCACGAGCGTGATCCCCGTGGGCGACAACAAGTTTGCCGCCTTGAACACCGCTGTGTGGTCGGGAGGGTCGTTCATCTACGTGCCGAAGGGCGTGCACGTCGAGATCCCGCTCCAGGCGTACTTCCGGATCAACACGGAGAACATGGGTCAGTTTGAGCGCACCTTGATCATCGTCGATGAGGATGCTTATGTGCATTACGTCGAAGGATGCACAGCGCCCATCTACTCCAGTGACTCATTGCACTCCGCGGTCGTGGAGATCATCGTGAAGAAGGGTGCACGCTGCCGCTACACCACGATTCAGAACTGGTCTGTGAACGTCTACAACCTCGTGACCAAGCGCGCAGTCGCACACGAAGGCGCCACGATGGAGTGGATCGACGGGAACCTCGGCTCGAAGGTCACGATGAAGTATCCGGCAGTGTGGATGGTGGGGGAGCACGCCAAGGGCGAGACCCTGTCCATCGCCTTCGCGGGTGAGGGTCAGCATCAGGACGCCGGCGCGAAGATGGTGCATGCGGCCCCCCACACCTCGTCATCGATTGTGTCCAAGTCTGTAGCGCGCGGTGGTGGTCGCACCTCGTACCGGGGGCTCGTGCAGGTCCAGGAGGGCTGCCACCACTCGAAGAGCACGGTGCGCTGCGATGCCCTCTTGGTGGATGACATCTCGCGGTCGGACACATACCCGTACGTGGACGTGCGCGAGGACGACGTGGCCATGGGTCACGAAGCCACGGTCTCCAAGGTCAGTGAGGATCAACTCTTCTATCTGATGTCGCGCGGGATGGCGGAAGACGAGGCGATGGCGATGATCGTGCGTGGATTCGTCGAGCCGATCGCCCGGGAACTCCCGATGGAGTACGCCCTGGAACTGAACCGGCTCATCGAACTGCAGATGGAGGGCGCAGTCGGATGACCGTCGTCGCCGAGGCTCCTCCGACAGATCTGGCACCGAGGATCCGATCGAACGATCCCGCCGCGTTCCCCCTGCCGAACGGCAGGGAGGAGGAGTGGCGGTTCACGCCGTTGTCCTCGGTCCAGGACTTCTTCGAGGTGCGAGCGTTGCCGACCCTCGGCTTCACGTCGTCATCTCCGTTCGTAGCCCTCGGTGAGCTCGACGACGACACCTTCGCCGTGGACCGTCCTGCTGCTGTCGCGCGCCATGCCGCCGCGCACGCCATCGTGGTCGAAATCCCGGAGGGGTACGTCTCCGCCGAGGTGATCGATGTGACCCTGGTGGCAGCGGGCGCAGCAGCCGTAGGCCACATCATCATCCGGTGCGGTCGCCACGCGGAGGCCACCGTTGTTCTGCGGCATGATCTCGGGACGGACTCGTCCGGCACGATCGTCACCCACATCGGTGACGGCGCGCGCCTCACGATCCTGTCTCTCATGGATGGGCCGGGAACGTCACGTCATATGTGGCAGTGGCACTCGGTGGTCGGGCGCGACGCAAACCTGAATGCTCTGAGCGTGACGATGGGTGGAGCGTTCATCCGAATGTGTCCCTCCGTCGAGTTCGCCGGCCCTGGTGGTGCGGTGGATGTCGTCGGCGCCTTCCTCACTCAATGCGCGGAGTATCAGGAGCACCGAGTCTTCATCGACCACAATCAGCCGCACTGTTCGAGCAACGTCGTCTACAAGGGGGCCCTCTCGGGCGGGTCCTCGCACAGCGTCTGGGTGGGCGATGTCCTCGTTCGTCGTGATGCCGTCGGGATCGACACCTATGAGCTGAACCGGAATCTGCTTCTCAATGACGGTCCCCGTGCCGATTCCGTCCCCAATCTGGAGCTGGAGACAGGTGACGTGGCCGGTGCCGGCCATGCCAGCGCCCCCGGCCGGTTCGATGATGAACAGCTCTTCTATCTCCAGAGTCGCGGGATCCCCGAGGACCTTGCCCGCCACCTCGTCGTGCGCGGATTCTTCGTGGATGTGCTGGCGAAGATCGGCGACGAGACCTTGCGCCGGGAAGTGCTGACCGGGCTCGAGGCTCGAATCGGGATGTCGGAGCTGCTGCCATGACGGCGGTGCGTGCGTGTTCCCTCGCAGACCTGCCCGAGTTGGGAGCGATCAGGGTCGTCGTCGATGGCTGGACCGTTGCGGTCGTCAACACGGTCGAGGGGATCTTCGCCATTGAGGATCGCTGTTCCCATGCGGATGTGGCGCTTTCCGAGGGCGAGGTGGATGGCTGCACCATTGAGTGCTGGTTGCACGGATCGCAATTCGATCTCCGAACCGGCGAGCCCCTCTCGCTTCCCGCCAACACGCCTGTGCCGGTTTTCCCTGTCGCCGTGGCAGGCGAGGGTCCCTCTGCAGACGTCATGATCGACATTCCGGAAACGAGGTAGTAATGAGCACGTTGAAAATCACGGATCTCCACGCCAGTGTGGACGTTGAAGGCGGTACAAAGGAGATCCTCCGTGGGGTCTCGCTGACGCTGGACTCGGGTTCGGTCCAGGCGGTGATGGGACCCAACGGCAGCGGAAAGTCGACCCTGGCCTACGTCATCGCGGGGCATCCCAAGTACACGGTCACATCGGGATCGATCACCCTCGACGGCGTCGACGTCCTGGAGATGTCGGTGGACGAGCGTGCGCGTGCGGGGCTCTTCCTGGCCATGCAGTACCCGGTGGAGATCCCCGGAGTGTCGGTGTCCAATTTCCTCCGCACTGCTGCCACATCCGTACGGGGCGAGGCACCCAAGCTTCGCGAGTGGATCAAGGAGGTCAAGGAGGCGATGGCCTCCCTCCAGATGGACCCTGCCTTCTCCGAGCGCAATGTCAACGAGGGATTCTCGGGAGGCGAGAAGAAGCGCCATGAGGTTCTCCAGCTCGCTCTTCTCAAGCCGAAGTTCGCCATCCTCGACGAAACCGACTCGGGACTCGACGTCGATGCCCTCCGCACGGTCTCCGAGGGCGTGAATGCCTTCCACGCCACTTCAGACGCGGGAATCCTCCTCATCACGCACTACACCCGCATCCTGCGCTACATCACTGCGGACGTGGTGCATGTTTTCGTCGACGGGCGCATCGTCGAGAGTGGCGGACCCGCTCTCGCCGACGAACTCGAAGCCCAAGGTTACGAGCGGTTCATCTCCACGGTGAACGCGTAGGAATCACCATGGCCGCCCTCGATCCGCAGCGGATCAAGAAGGACTTTCCCATCCTGGAACGCACCGTTCGGGATGGGCGGCCGTTGGTGTACCTCGACAGCGCAGCGACGTCCCAGAAGCCCCGCGCGGTGCTCGACGCGGAGCGCGCGTTCTATGAGACATCCAATGCCGCTGCCCACCGTGGGGCGCACCAGTTGGCGGAGGAGGCGACGGAGGCGTACGAAGGCGCCCGTGCGAAGGTTGCCGATTTCGTGGGTGCTCGGGCACACGAAGTGGTGTTCACCAAGAACGCCACCGAGGGCCTGAACCTCGCTGCGTACGCATTCAGTAACGCGTCCGCCCTGGCAGGTCACGGTCACGAGGTTGATCCGCGATTCGTGCTGCGGCCGGGTGACTCGATCGTGGTTACGGAGATGGAACATCACGCCAATCTCGTGCCGTGGCAGGAGTTGGCAGCAAAGACCGGGGCCACACTCCGGTGGATCGGGCTCACGGATGAGGGGCGACTCGACCTTCGTGACCTCGGCAGCGTCATCGATGACTCGACGCGCGTGGTCTCACTCGTCCACCAGTCCAACATCCTCGGGACCATCACACCGGTGCGTCAGGTCATGGACGCGGCACATGCGGTGGGTGCGATCGGGGTTGTGGACGCCTGCCAGTCGATTCCCCATATGCCGGTGTCGGTGACGGAGCTCGGCGCGGACCTCGTCGCATGGAGCGGGCACAAGATGCTCGGGCCCACCGGCATCGGCATGCTCTGGGGTCGATCGGAAGTGCTGGCAGCCATGCCGCCGTTCCTCACCGGTGGATCGATGATCGAGATGGTGTACCTCGACCACAGCACGTACGCACCCCCACCCCAGCGTTTCGAAGCGGGGGTACCGATGGTGGCCCAGGCTGTCGGCCTGAATGCGGCCGTCGAGTATCTGAACGACCTCGGAATGGAGGCCGTCGCGGCACATGAGCATGAGTTGACTGGCTACGCGCTCGACACGCTCGAGGAGATGCCGGGGGTGACGGTCATCGGTCCACGGTCGAATGTCGAACGGGGTAGTGCCATCTCCTTCACGGTCGAGGGCATCCACCCGCACGATGTCGGGCAGATCCTGGATAGTCGGGGAATCGCCGTCCGGGTCGGGCACCACTGCGCATGGCCCACCTGCCGGCGCTACGGGGTGCCCGCCACGACACGCATCTCCACGTACATCTACAACGATCACGGCGATATCGACGCTGCCGCAGCGGGAATCCGGGCTGCGCAAAAATTCTTTGGGGTGGTGTGAGTGGACGTCGATGCGCTGTACCAAGAGATCATCCTCGATCACTACAAGCATCCGCGTGGTGTGGGTCTGTTGCCGGAGCCGCAGGGTGAGAGTCACCAGGTGAACCCCACCTGCGGCGACGAGGTCACCGTCACCGTGACGGCGGATGCGGACGGGCTGCTGCACGTCGGCTACGAGGGTCAGGGGTGCTCGATCTCCCAGGCGAGCGCGAGCGTGATGAGTGAGTTGGTGGAAGGGCGCCCCATCGCTGAAATCCAGGGGGTCGAGGCCGCCTTCCTCGACCTGATGCGCTCCAAGGGCTCAGGTAGCCCTGACGAGGAAGTCCTCCAGGATGCCGTGGCATTCGCTGGGGTGTCCAAGTATCCGGCACGCATTAAGTGCGCATTGCTTCCCTGGATGGCTCTCCGGGACGCGGAAGTCAAGGCGGGAATCCCCGTGGAAGGTGGTTCATATGAGTGAGGTCCAGACCCACGCAAGCGAGGACGATGTTCTCGAAGCCATGAAGGACGTCGTCGACCCGGAGTTGGGCATCAACGTCGTCGACCTCGGCTTGGTCTACGGAGTGAGTGTCGATGACGCGAATATCGCCACCGTCGACATGACTCTCACGTCCGCGGCATGTCCGTTGACCGATGTGATCGAAGATCAGACCAGGATGGCGCTGTCACCTGTTGTCGCCGACTTCCGGATTAACTGGGTGTGGATGCCGCCGTGGGGACCGGACAAGATCACCGATGACGGGCGCGACATGCTGCGCTCCCTCGGCTTCAACGTGTAGCCACCGTACGATCGGCGCGTCATGATCCGCGCCACAGGCATCGAACTCCGCGCTGGCTCCGAACTCCTCCTCGAGGCGGAGTCTCTACGCGTGGATCGCGGTGAGCGCATCGGCCTCGTCGGTCGGAACGGGGCGGGGAAAACGACCCTGACCCGAGTGCTCGCGGGGGAGGGCAGCCCGGCGTCCGGAACCGTGGACCGTCGAGGTTCGGTGGGCTACCTGCCCCAGGACCCACGAAGTGCCGACCCACATGAATCGGCCCGGGGGCGGATCCTCTCGGGCCGTGGACTGGCGCAGGTGGTCCACCGACTCGAGTCCCTTCGCCAGGAGATGACCCACCTCGACGACCCCTCGGTGGTGGCCGAAAGGTACGCGCGCGCCGAGGCCGAGTTCGAATCGAAGGGCGGATATGCGGCGGAGGCGGAGGCCGCCTCGATCGCTGCGTCCGTGGGTCTGCCTACCCGGGTACTGGAGCAGGAACTCGGGACTCTGTCCGGTGGTCAGCGCAGGAGGATTGAACTCGCCCGCATCCTGGTCAGTGGTGCGGACATTTTTCTGCTTGATGAGCCGACCAACCATCTCGATGCCGACTCGATTGTGTGGTTGCGGGGATTCCTCTCGAGCTATCAGGGTGGCTTCATCGTCATCAGTCATGACACGGAGCTTCTCGAGGCGACGGTCAACAAGGTCTGGCATTTGGATGCCCGGCGTCATGTCATCGACCAGTATGCGATGTCGTGGAAGAACTACCTCCTCGCCCGTGAGACGGACGAACGGCGACGCAAGCGCGAACGGCGGAATGCCGAGCAGCAAGCCGAGGCACTCCGGACGCAGGCCGAACGCATGCGCGCCAAGGCGACGAAGGCGAAAGCTGCGCAGTCGATGTTCAAGCGCGCCGAACGCCTTCTCGGGGATGCGGAGGGGGAGAGGCGAACGGAGCGAGTTGCGAAATTGCGATTCCCCGAACCGAAGCCGTGCGGACGAATTCCGATCGAGGCGACGGGACTCTCGAAGTCCTATGGATCCGTCGAAGTGTTCACGGATATCGATCTGGCGATCGACCGTGGCTCTCGTGTGGTGATCCTGGGTCTCAACGGAGCGGGTAAGACCACCCTGCTGCGGATCCTCGCCGGCGTGGATCCGGCGGACCCGGGGAGCGTGGATCAAGGGCACGGGGCTGTCGGCGGGTGCGACGCCCAGCAACACGAGACCCGCGACCCGATCGCGACGGGTCAC
>JBJTBD010000004.1:0-25612 GCA_046091195.1 Actinomycetota bacterium | reverse complement strand
GGGATCCTGTCCGTCCTCGGCGATGTGTTTCAAGGCGTCGTCGGGGGAAGTCCCCCACTCGCGCAGGGTGTCACCGGTTACCTCGGGGTGGAACTGCAGTGCCAGGTTGCGCCGCAGCACGAAGGCCTGGGACGCGCGAGTGTCGCGCGCGATCTCCCGGGCACCCGGGGGAAGGGTCCAGCGGTCGTAGTGGAATTGGAACCACGGGCCCGGCCCGACGATCTCGGGTTCGTCGGCCATGATCACCGTCCAGCCGATTTCGTTCGCGCCCCTGGGTGCCGGTGCGACCGTGCCACCGTGCGCGCGGGCCAGGATCTGTCCACCGAAGCAGATGCCGAACACAGGCACACCGAGTCGGTCGGCGGTCCGCAGCCACGTGAGCTCAGGTTGGAGCCAGCTGCCGATCGTGGCGTCGTCCCAAGCACCCCACGGTGATCCCATTGGGACGAGGACGTCGTACTCCGCAGGATCGGGGAACTGGAAATCGACGTTCGGGGATGTGTAGCGCTCACCGGGGACAACCAGCGACTCCACGATGTCGTAGCCGCGGGCGGCGAATGCGTCTCCGATCAGTCCGGGCGGACTGAGATGGTCGTGTTGGAGGAAGAGGGCCTTCATCATCCACCTCCCTTGTCGAAATCCCGGAAGGGGACCACGCTAGGGGGTCCGGGTTCTAGGATCGATCGTTGGTACCCGAACGATATTGGAGGAGACGTCATGACGGTGGACCTAGCCGAACTCCGGCAGGAACTCCAGGATCGGGGGATCGATGTCCTCCGGCTGATCTACCCGGATGTCCTGGGCATCACCCGATCCAAGGACCTCCTCGTCTCCCAGCTCGAGCGTGCAGCGGCGCACGGACCGGCCTTCTGCCAAGGCGTCTGGGTCACGAACACCCGTGGCGGCGTACTCGACGGGCACGGCAGCATCTCGGATGGTCTGCCCGATCTCGTCTCGCGTCTGGACGCGACCACCATCCGCACCGTCCCGTGGGAACCGGGACTGGCCTACGTCATTGCCGACGCGTTCGAACCCAATGGCGATCCGAGTCCCATCGCGCCCAGGTCGGTGCTCGCTCGGGTCCTCGATCGCTACGAGACCCTGGGCCTCGTACCTGTCACGGGGCCTGAACTAGAGTTCTACATCGCGCACCGACCCGAGGGATCCTGGACGCGAGTACTGAACAAGACCGGTCGCGTCTATACGACGGGAGCCATGGTCGATCCCGACGGAGTCTTCCTCGAGATGTTGCGCATGATCGACCGTCTCGAGATCGGCGCATTCGCCGGTAATCACGAGTTCTCCCCCTCCCAGTACGAGATCAATCTCTGGCATTCCGATGCGCTGGATGCCGCCGATCGCACCTTCCTCTTCAAGACGGGCGTCAAGGACATCGCGGCTGCGCAGGGACTTCTTGCCACCTTCATGGGCAAGCCGTGGAACGACGAAGGGGGCAGTGGATTCCATCTGCACTTCTCGGTCACCGACGACGACGATGTCAATCGGATGCACTCGGGTGATGGTGAGCTGAGCGATACAGCGCTGGCGATGATCGCTGGAATCATCGAGCATTCGGCAGCCCTCTCCGCGCTGACGAATCCGACGATCAACGCGTTCAAGCGTCTCGGACCGGACACCCTCGCCCCGTACCGCGCCAACTGGGGTTCCGACAACCGCAGCGCAATGATCCGCATCCCACCGGAACGCGGGCAGGGGACACGGCTGGAGTTGCGCATCGGCGATGGTGCCGCGAATCCCTACGTCATTGCAGCCGCCGTTCTCGCCGCGGCCCTCGATGGCATCGAACGCAATCTGACGCCTCCACCGGCCCAAGCCGGTTGGACGTACGAAGATGAGTCGGCCCCGGTGCTGCCGATGTCGCTGCAGGAGGCACTCGACGCGCTCGCCGCGGACATGCATCTGGCCGATGTGCTCGGCGCCACCTTCGTCAGCACCTTCGTCACCTTGAAGAAGGACGAGCTCGAGCGATACGCGGCCGAGGTCGAGGATTCGGTAACCCGCGATGTCACCCAGTGGGAGATCGACGAGTACATCGAGGACTACTAGGCCGAAACCGCGACTCAGGCGTCGATGGAGGATGTACTACATTGACGCACATGAGTGAGTCGGTGGGTTTGCGAGCCCTGCAGCAGAACGCGTCCGCGGTGGTGGCCCGGGTGGTGGCCGGCGAGGAGGTCGTGATCACGGATCGTGGCCGGCCGGTGGCGCGGATCGTTCCGTTGCAGCCGCGCCCACGGGGATTGCAGGAGTTGATCGATGAGGGCCTCCTCACTCCGGCAACGCGCTCGATCAGTGACCTGCCTCCTCCGATCGCCCTCTCGGGAGGTCCGACCGCGAGTGAGATCTTGGCGGAGATGCGAGAGGCGGACCGCGAAAGGTGATCCACTACATGGACTCCTCGGCTTTCATGAAGCTTGTGCTTCGCGAAGATCATTCCGATGCGTTGATCACATGGGTGGAGAGTGGTTCCCCGGACATCGCCTTATCGGAGCTCGTCGTTGCTGAGTGCTTGAGAACTGCTCGAAGACTGGGTCCTCAGATCGTTGTGGAGACCCGAGCGGCGCTGACCTCCTTTCGCATGCGGACCATGAACGCGGAAATCTGGCGTTGGGCGGGCGAGATCGACCCTCACTCCCTCCGAACTTTGGATGCCCTGCATCTGTCGGTCGCCTTGAGTTTTGGTGCGCATCTCGAATCCGTAGTGACCTACGACAAGCGCCTGACAGAAGCCTGCACGGCGTACGGGATTCGGGTACTCGCTCCCGTGTGATCACTGAGCATCGACCCGTGCGATCACGTCGCGGCAGAACCGCGCATGGTCGCTGGGGTCATCGATGAAGATGCTCGGCTTGATGCAGAACGTGGTGAATCCCAGGGCCATTTGACGTGGGATCTCTTCAAGAGCCTCGGGAAGTGGTGCCACCGAATCGTCGTCCGGGAATGTCACGCGGGTGCCACCGACGAGTTCGAACTCCTCCCAACTCCGTCCGAGTTCCGCGAGGCTGGACTTGAGGAGCGCAACATCGTCCTCGTGCACCCGGCCCACCGGATGGAAGCCGGAGCCGTAACGGGCGAGCCGCTCGATGATCTTCGGGTGGACCCGCTCCCCACCGAACCACATCGCCGGTCCCGCCGGGCGCGTCGGCTTGGGTTCGAGGTAGACGCCGTCGAAGCTGAAGAACTCACCGTGATGTGTCACGGGTGACGTGGACCAGACCTTCGACCAGATATCCAATTCCTCATCGAGGATCCGACCACGTGACGTGAAGTCAATGCCGAGTGCCGCGTATTCATCGCGGTGCCAACTGACCGTGGGTTGGACGACGAGCCGTCCCTCGGACATTAGGTCGAGTGCCGCAAGATCATGCGCGAGAACGAGTGGGTGACGCAGCGGTGCGATCAGCGCGATGGCACCGATGCGGATGCGTGTGGTTGCCGCGGCGATCGCACTCAAGAGGACGATGTTGGACGGCCAGGGCGTGGCCGGATCCTGGTTGCCGGGCATCGCGTAGTCGCGCGGATTCGCCATGCGGCCTTCGCTGCCGGCACTGGGTCCCAGGAGCACGTGATCACTCACCATGACCATGTCGAAGCCCGCGTCCTCGGCCTCCTGGGCCATGCGCACGGTCCCGCGCAGATCACGCGGATCGAGCATGGTGTGGTTCTCGGTGAGAACACTGACCATGCGTGGCGGGGCCATGGGTGGTGGCTCAGACCGAAGCGGAGTTATCCGTCAGGAGCGTTCCCCCTGCGAAGGTCACTCCAACCTCGCGGTAGTAACCGCCGATGATCTCCTCGACCGGGAGCAGGCTTGCGGGCTGGTCCCAGGGGGAGTCGTGCAGTTCGAGTTCGGCGTCACCGCGCCACGGATCGCCGAGATCTGCATCGACACCGGACATCGTCACGATCTGCGACAGAGACATCCCCTCACCTGCGATCGAGGGCATATAGCGGTGGTGGACCATGGGGTGCCCATTGACGAAACCATTCTTGTCGCACTTCTCGCGCAGGGTCACCTTGGCCGATGCGAGCCGATGGTCGTAGGCAGCGAGGGATGCGCCAAAGGTTCCTCCCGCCGCAACGCGCGGAGCGGCCTTTCCGTGGTTGAACGCGCGGGTCACGTAGATGCTGCCCAACTTCTTCGGATACCCCTGGAACCAACCGCGACCGATGGCGAAGTCCGTTGTGACCCAGATGAGAACACACCGGCTGTAGGTGACGCCCTGGTACGCGGCACGCACGACGACGAAGGCCTCGAGGTACTGCGCACGCGACGGGTCGAGGAGCTCCTCGCGATCGGCGCTGCAGGATTGCCAATCCGCCCAGATGAACGCGACCGCCCCCGGATCTTCGGGTGCGAGGTCGAGTTCGTCGGGAAGGATCGCGCGCACGTTAGCCGGATCCGTGCGGTACTCGACGGTCAGCAGGGTTCCCGAGTAGTACCACGGCATCGGGGGCACTAATGCGGTGCGACCGTCGGGGGTGAACGGGGGGAGGAATCCAGCCATGGCGGGAGCCTACCGAAAACTGTTCGGTCCCGAACGGTTTTTGCAGAGGCGTCCACTCGCTAGCCTTCGCGTGTGGCGCGCGCAGCTCGGGGACGTCCGGCCCGGCTGAGTCGGGACACCATCTGTCAGGCGGCCCTCGACCTCCTCGCGGACACTGACGCCGCCACCTTCAGCCTCCGGGCACTCGGTGACCGGCTCGGGGTCGATGCGACCGCGATCTATCGGCACTTCCACGACAAAGACGACCTCCTTCGCGAGGTGGGGGATCGAGCCCTCGCTCCCGTGACCCGCGGCTTCGTCACCTCCGCGGACGCGCGCGACGACATCCGTCGAATGTGCACGCGCCTGCGCAAGACGATGCTGCGGAGTCAGGTGGCGCTGACGCTCACGGCGTTCGGACCCACGCGGCGCGGAAATGAGTTGCGGATCACCGAAGTGATGCTCGATGCGCTGAGTCGGTGCGGTCTCAGCGAGGAGGAGACCGTCATCGCTTATCACGTCCTGATCGAGTACACGATCGGTTCGGCAACGTTGGATGGTCCCCTCGCTGCACCCGGGGCGGACAGGCGTGGCACGTACCGCACCTGGCGCGCGGACTACGCGGGACTCCCCGTCGAGCAGTACCCCACATCGGTGCGAATGGCGCAGAAGCTCTACCCCTCAAGCGATGTTGTGTTCGCCGCGGGTCTTGATGCGTTGATCGATGGCCTGACCGGAAGTCAGTAGACGCGCGAGTACTCGTTCTGCTCCCAGTCGGTGACCGCGGCGCTCCACCGTCCGCACTCGCGCCGCTTGAGTTCCAGGTACACCTCGATGAGGTCTGGATGGAAATACGAGCACAGGACCGAATCCGCTTCGAGTGCATCGAGTGCTTCAGAGAGCGAGTGCGGTGTGTGTCGGTCGGTATTCGGCGCCGAGTCGGCGTCACCGACCTGCGGCTCGGGAAGGGTCAGGTTCCGCTCCACACCGGAGAGGCCTGCGGCAAAGAGCGCCGCCGTCAGCAGGTGGGGCGAGGCCGCACCATCCGCCATGCGATGCTCGATCCGCGTGCTCGCACCGCGCTGTCCCGGGACGCGCACGGTGGAAATGCGGTTGTCCAATCCCCAGTTCGCCCAATAGCCACTCAACATGCCGGGGACGAGTCGCTTGTACGAGTTCACTGTGGGTCCCGCGAATGCGGCCAACGCCTCGTGGTGAGCAAGGAGTCCGGCGACAAAGGATTTCGCGACGGGGGAGAGGCCGTCCGCACCCGATTCGTCGATGAGGGCATTGCGTCCGGATGCATCGTTCAGGCTCATGTTGACGTGCATTCCGCTGCCTACAGCGTCACCGAATGGCCGGCCCATGAACGTGATGCCGATTCCGTTTCGGCGCGCCACTTCACGCGCCAGGATACGGAAAAGGAATGCGGCGTCGGCCGCGCTCATCGCATCCTGGTAGTGCAGGGAGACTTCGACTTGGCTCGGGGTGAACTCGCTGTTGACCCCTTCCACCTTGAGATCCGCGGCCTCTGCGGCCTCGGCGATCAATTCGAGGGTTCCGGTGGGGTCGGCACCCGGACCGATGCCGTACACCCTGTGATCGGGAACGGGCAGCTTTGTCAACGGGGTGCGTCCGGAGAGCAGGAAGAACTCCATCTCGTAGCCGCTCACCGGGGTGAGCCCCTGCGCACTCCACCGGTCCATCACCGACCGCAGTGCGCGACGCGAGTCCAGGGGGAGCGGGCGACCATCGGCGAAGTGGAGAAGCGCCATGCCCACCTGACGGTCTCCCCACGGTCGCAGGGTCCCGTCCTCGAACCGCGCCTCCATGTCGGGGAATCCGGAACTGGTCGAGTAATTCGGTGTCTCGAGAAACTCGAGGTCGAGGCCCTGCACCATCACCGTGATGGCGTAGTGGGTGGGGTAGTCACGACGGGCGGCCGGAACGGTCTTACCGTGCGCGAGTCCGAGGAGATCCGGAAAGAGGATGTCGATCTGGGATGACACGTCTACACCTCCTCACCCGCGGCGACGCCCACGAGGCGCCCCCGGTCCACGACCTGGTGGTCATCCAAGAAGACGTTGCACTCGCGCATGGGAATATCGAAGTGGCACACGCTGAAGCGCTCCGCGTTCTCGTTGGCGCCGGTGCTGTACATGAAGTTGCCCTCGAAGGCGCGTGCCTCCGTGCCGTTGAACTGTGACCGGTCGTAGAGCTCGAGGTAGTCCCAGCGAGCCGCGGGATTCATTCCCCATCCGATGTGCGAGGTGGCGTATGCATCGGCATCGAACGCGGACATATACGACTTGAGCATCTCGGCCTGGTAACCCTTGCCCTCGATCGCCACCACGAAGTCGTCCTCGATCGTCAATGTGATCGGATCCTGCACGTAGTGCTTGAAGGTGATGTTGATATCTCCGGGCGCAAGGACGATCTGCCCGTTCACGCGATGGCGTGCTGGGAAGGCGAGCACCAAGCCCCCCGGCCAATGCGCGATCTCCCCCGGTCCCTGAATCACTCCTGTGGATCCCGCGGTAAAAGCATCGGCGAGCTCAACGTGGATATCCGTGCCGATATCGCTGGTGGCACGCATGACTGTGGACGAACGCAGAACGTCATGCGATTTCGCCACGCGTCGGGCCATGTCCTCGTCGTGGGGAAGGCGCTCGAAGATCTCCGGATGCTCGTTGCTGATCATGAAGACCGACGTTCCGGCACCGAGGATGTCTCGCAATTCACGGGAGTGGAGAAGCCCCTCCACGGTCACATCGATGACGAGCGGAACCGATGAGACCGCCGCCACGGCTCCCGCATGACCCTTGAGGGCCAGCGACGTTCCCGTCGAACGCAACGCGACCGGCCCACCGTTGGCGGGCGTGCGCATCACCACCTCGAAAGGTCGTGCACCGAGGAACTCCGCGGCGAGGATCGATGTGGCCACCAGTTCGGGCCGACTATCACTTTCCGAGAGGATCGCGCACTCGTCGCCGGCCTTGAGGCCGTTGAGTGCGAATTGCTGCGCGAAGCGCTGCACCCACCGCCACTCGGTGTTCCCAGTCCTCACGGCATGACCTCCCGCCAGTGACGCGCGATCGCAGTGTTCACAGCATCCTCGGCCTCCAGGTTCAGCAGGTGACCGACCCCCGGGATCACCTCGAGCCGGCCGTGTGGCAGTAGGTCCACGATCGCCTGGGCGTAGGTCACGGGTGTCTCGTCGTCGAGTTCCCCGACCAGGACGAGCGTGGGGGTGGTGATCGAGGGGAGAAGGGCCCGGCTGTCGTGGCTGGCGATGGTGGAGAGGGAATCCAGGAGGCCTGCGAGCGGAACGCGCCCCATCGCCTCGATCGCTTCGGGGAGGACGTGCGCGCCATGCGGGCCCACGAGCGAGGGAAGGATCAGCGGGGCGGCGGCCGCCGGGCTGCCCATCTGCTCGAGTCCGGCGAGGCGCGCGGCACGCCATTCCTCCGGATCGGTTCCATCGAGCCCGAACTTGGGGCTCGTGCAGAGCAGGGTCAGGCTGCGGATGCGATCGGGGGCCAGAGCCGTTACGTACTGGGCGATCATCCCGCCGAAGGACATGCCGACCAGGTCGACGGGCTCGCTGGGGGAGACGGTGTCGATGAGGGAGAGGGCGGCGCGGGCGTAGGCATCGAAGGTGGTGTCGACGACTGGGTCCGAGTGCCCGTAGCCGGGTGCATCCCAGGCAACACAACGCCGCAGTTCGGACAAAACATCCAATTGCGGACGCCACGCTGTGCGCCCGCCTCCGAGCCCGTGCAGGAAGACGGCCACCGGACCCGAGCCCGCCTCCCGCCACGCCACGGGGGAGGCATCGACATCGATCACGTGGGAACGGTAAGCACCACACGCACTATTGTCAACGCCGTTGACAAAAGTCCAACAGTCCATCACGATCCCGTTATGACACCACCAGTCGCAGCCCATGAAGGCACCCGGGTACACACCGGCATGTCCGGCTCCTCCGGTCCCGCGAAATCCCGGGACGAACTCGTTGCGGTGATCCGCGAACTCGGCCCGTCCTTCCGCGAACGCGCGGTCGACATCGATCGCAACGCGGTCTTCCGGTTCGCCAACTTAGCTGATCTTCGCGATGCCGGTTTCCTCGCACTCTGTGTGCCGGCCCACTACGGCGGTCTCGGCGCGAGTTACGCCGACTACGTTCGCGTGTCCGCGGAAATCGGACGCTACTGCGGCTCCACTGCGCTGACCTTCAACATGCACAACGCGACCATGCTGTGGGCGGGAGAGGTCAGCGATCTGTTGGACATGAGTCCGGAACAGCGCGAAACCCACGAGCGGCGCCGCGCGGAGATGTTCCGGGGTGTCGTCGAGGATGGCGAGATCCACTCGCAACCGTTCAGTGAGGGGCTCAATCCCGGTGCGCTTGCAGGCGTTGCAACACGAGCCGAGTTGACCGACGGCGGGTATCTCGTCACCGGGCGGAAGATCTTCGCCTCCCTGTCCGGAGCCGCCAACCGCTACAACGTCACCTGCCAAGTCCCGGGCGAGGAGTCCCTGCGGTTGCTGTCGGTGCGTGCCGATGCACCCGGTGTCGAGATCGTCGATGACTGGGATCCGCTCGGGATGCGGGGGACCGTGTCGCGCACGCTCTTGCTGAAGGACGCCTTCGTCCCCTTCGACGACGAGATCATGCCGGGTGGGATGTACGACCAGGCAGCCAATCGGTATCCCTTCCTCTTCATGTCCCTCGCACCGTCGTACCTCGGCCTAACCCAGGGGATCATCGACTTCACCCGCGATTACCTACGCGGTGAGTTGCCGGGTGCCGCGACGGGCACCGGTCGCCGTGACAATCCGATCAAGCAACTCGGCTGGGCCGAGATGCAGATCAAGTTCGAGCAGAGTCGGGCACTGCTGTTCACCGCGATTGACAATGCGCATCTGGATCCGGACGTCGACACCATGGTGCAAGCGTGGGCTGCCGTCTACACCGTCATGGAGCACGCGAACCAGGTCGCGAGTATCGCGGTGCGTGTGTGCGGCGGGCAGTCGATGTTGAAGCACCTGGCGCTTGAGCGGATGTATCGCGATTCGCGGCTCGGGTCGCTGATGCTCCCGTGGAGTGCGGAGGTCGCTCTCGAGCGCATCGGCAAGGCCCGTCTGTATGACTGAGCCGACGGGCCACGTCGACACATTCACCCGCGATCGGCTTCCCCCGCGAGAACTGTGGCCCGTCCTCCTGCGTGATCCCCATCCCCCTCGCATCAACGCCTGTGTGGAACTCCTCGACCGCACAATCGAGTTCCACGGTGCAGACCGCACGGCATTCATCGCTGCCGACGGGACCTGGACCTACGGCCAGTTGCTCGACGACGTGCAGCGTTGCGCGCATGTTCTCCGCTCAGCGGGGGTGGTGTCAGGTTCGCGTGTGCTCCTCCGGGCACCGAACAATGGGTGGCTGGCGATCGCCTGGCTTGCGACCCTTCGACTCGGCGGGGTAGCGGTCACGACCGCGCCGTTGCTCCGGGCGATGGAACTCGATCCGATCGTGGACATCTCCGCGCCCGCCGTCGCCCTGGTCGACCACCGATTCCTGGACGAGTGGGAGAAGGTCGCCGGATTCACGGGATCGACGATCGTCGTCGGGTCCGGCGCAGCGGACTCCCTCGAATCACGCGCGCACGCGGCCCATCCCCTTGTCGATGTCGCCGATACCGCTGCCGACGACATCGCGCTTCTCGCGTTCACCTCCGGCACCACCGGCAAGCCGAAGTCCACGATGCACGAACACCAGGACATCCTTGCGATCGCCGACACCTTCAGTACGCACATCGTCAAGCCCACATCGGATGACGTGTTCGGCGGGAGTCCGCCTTTGGCCTTCACCTTCGGTCTCGGTGGACTCGTGATCTTCCCGATGCGCATCGGCGCGTCGTCGGTGCTGCTCGAGAACGGTGCACCGCCGCACCTGCTTGCGGCAGTCGATCAGGAAGGCATCACCTGTCTCTTCACGGCTCCCACGGCCTACCGCGCGATGCTCCCGATGCTGACGGAGCACGATGTGTCGTCGTTGCGCCGGTGCGTGTCCGCGGGTGAGACGCTGCCCGAGTCGACGTGGCGCGCCTGGTTTGATGCCACAGGCGTGCCGCTCATCGACGGCATCGGGGCCACCGAGATGTTGCAGATCTTCATTTCCGCTGCCGCTGACGACATCCGTCCGGGCTGCACGGGTCGGGCAGGTCCCGGATATGAAGCGGCCGTCCTCGACTCGGACCTGGTGCCGATGGCTCCCGGCACGGTGGGCCGACTCGCAGTGCGCGGCCCGACGGGCTGCCGGTATCTCGCCGACGATCGCCAGACCGCGTACGTGCAGGGTGGCTGGAACATCACCGGTGACCTCTACACCATGGATGCCGACGGCTACTTCACCTACGTCTCGCGCGCCGACGACCTGATCGTCTCCAGCGGGTACAACATCGCGGCACCGGAGGTGGAGAACGCACTTCTGATGCACCCCGCCGTGGCGGAGGTCGCGGTCGTGGGTGCACCCGATGCGGATCGGGGGACTGTCGTTAAGGCGTTCGTGCGCTGCACGGAGGGATACGCCGGTTCCAAGGCACTCGCCGTGGAACTCCAGGACCACGTCAAGGCCACCATCGCCCCCTACAAGTACCCCCGGCTCGTCGAGTTCGTCGCCGACCTGCCCAAGACCGTCACGGGGAAACTGCAGCGCCACCGGCTGAAGGGCGCCGAGTAGGGAGAATCGGATTAGCGGGAAATGGTCCGGGGAATCGGCCAAGTCGCTTGACGGCGAATATTTGATACTGGAGCCTTGGGGCACGTTCGGACCCGTACGACCATCGGAGGAGAGATGTCACAACGGGAAAACCTTCCCGCGTCAGACCAGGCGTTGCAGCCTGGTGATCCGGAGACCAAGTCCACCAGCCTGAGGAAAGGTTCCCTCGGTCTGATCGGCATCGTCTTCTTCGTCGTCGCAGCGGCGGCGCCACTTGCCGGCATGACCGGCGCCTTCCCCGTCGCCATGGGGCTCGGTGTCGGCTCCGGGGCGGCCGGCATGTACGTCGGCGTCGGCCTTCTGCTGCTCATCTTCAGCGTTGGCTACGCAACCATGACCCACTACGTGACGAACACGGGCGCGTTCTTCGCGTATGTGGGACGTGGTCTGGGCATCACCTGGGGCGTGGGTTCGGCCTTCGCATCGGTGGTGGCCTACATCGCGGTCATGTGGGGCGTGCTGGGCTTCCTCGCGGGACAGCTCACGTTCCAAATGGAGGCGAAGTTCGGTCTCGCCCTCCCGTGGTGGGTCTACGCATTCATCATCCTCGCCGCGGTATTCGCGCTCTCGGCCGCATCGGTCGATGTGGGTGCGAAGGTTCTCGGCGTCTTGCTGGCCATCGAGTTGCTCGGACTGGTGGTTCTCGCCCTAGCGATCCTCTTCCAGGGAGGTGGGCCCGATGGCCTTGACTTCGGTGCGTCCTTCTCACCGGCGAGCATCTTCACCGAAGCGATCCCCGGAGGTATCGGTATCGCATTCGCGTTCGCACTCGCGTCCTTTATCGGCTTCGAGGCGACCGCGATCTACGGCGAGGAGTCACGGGATCCAAAGCGCACGGTGCCGAGGGCCACGTACACCTCGGTGCTGCTCGTCACCGTACTCTTCGCGCTCGTCGGATGGGGGTTGGTGTCCGGCCTCGGTGCCACCGACATCCAGACGAAGGTTTTCGAGGTCACCGCGATCGACGGCGTGCCCCTGGCCGATCCATCGGCAATCCTCTTCGGTCTGAGCACGGAGTTCGTCGGCTCGTGGCTGACGGAGATCTTCAGCTGGTTGATCCTGACCTCGCTGTTCGCCGCCACGCTCGCATTCCAGAACAGTGCTGCGCGCTACTTCTTTGCGATGGGGCGTGCGGGAGTCCTTCCCAAGGCCCTGGATCGGACGAACAAGGCCCAGGCGCCGATCATGGCGACCGGACTCGTCACCGTCCTCGGGGTGATCATCGTCGTCTTGTCGATGATCTTCGCCTGGGATCCGATCCTGAACATCTTCTACTGGTTCGGGGCTGTTGCGGTGATCGCGATCGTGCTGACCGAGATCCTGGTGAGCATCGCCGTGATCGTGTACTTCGCGCGCACAAAGCAGGACACGCGCGTGTGGAATACGAAGATCGCGCCGATCATCGCCATCATCGGTCTCGCCGTGGGCGAATACATGCTCATGGCGCACTTCAACCTGTTCTCCGGTACCTCGTCAACACCTGACGCGCTTGCCTGGGAACACAACACGACAGGGTGGATCCTCATCCTGTTGCCCTTCGTGTTATTCCTCATTGGCCTCATCGTGGGTGCCTCGCGTAAGGGCAAGGAGAACTACGACGCTGTGCACAACTTCGCCAGCTGAAGCACTGTTCGAGAAGGGGGGCGCGTCCTGCGCCCCCCTTCTTGTTTCCCACACCCATGAGCCCTAGGGTCACCAGCGATGACCGTGAACGCGCAGGTGCGCCCGAGCGTCATCGTCGTGATGGGCGTCATCGCGGTGATCGCCTTCACCCTGCGAGTTGGCCTCACGAGCGTTCCCTCGGTCCTCGAGAGCATCCAGGGATCGACAGGATGGAGCGATGTCACGCTGGGCGCGTTGACGACGATCCCGGTCCTGTGCATGGGTGTCTTCGCGCTCCAGGTGCCACGCATCGCTCGGCGCATCGGGACCCGCGCCGCGGTGACGTTCGGACTCGTTCTCCTCGCGGTGGGGATGGCTGTTCGCGGACTGGAATCCCTGCCATATCTGCTCTTCGTGGCAGCCTTCCTGGTCGGCGTAGGGATCGCGGTCGTCGCCGGCCTCGTGCCTGCGCTCGTGCGCTCGGTGATGCCCGCGGCGACCGGTCTCGGCTCGGGAATCTGGACCGCGGTGATGTTCACCGGCGCAGCGCTGGGTGGAGCGCTCACTCCCACCTTCGCTCTGTGGTTCGGATCCTGGGGGTGGGCCCTGGCGGTCTGGGCAATTCCCGCCGTGCTCGCCGTCCTCCTCTGGTGGCCGACGCCGACGCCGCAGCATGCAGCCATGGCGACATCCCCGGTGCGAATTCGGGAACTCCCATGGCGCGACCACCGTGCCTGGGCATTGACCCTCTACTCGGCGACGAACTCCATCGTGTTCTACAGCACCGTGGCCTGGTTGGCACCCTCCTACGTCGAACGCGGAAACTCGCAGGCGGCAGCGGGCGGACTCTTCGGTGTGTACGTCATCGGCACGATCGTCGCCGGTCTCCTCCTGCCCTGGATCGGCCATCGAGTACGAGGACGCAGATTCCTGCTCGCGATCGTTGTCGTACTGGCCTCCGCAATGCTGCTGGTGATCGGATTCGCACCCGATACCGCAACACTCCCCGTCCTCATCCTCTTCGGATTCGCATTGAGTGGTTCCTTCGCGCTAGTGCTCGCGTTGCTCAGCGAATACGGCAGCGATGCGGCTGGCTCCGCGCGGCTCACCGCCATGGTCTTCTTCGTGACCTATGTCCTCGCCGCACTCGGGCCACTGTTCATCGGTGCGCTGATCGCCGCCACCGACTCGTGGCCCCTGGTCTATTCGGTGCTGGCCATTCTCTGCCTGGCGCAGGCGGCATTCGTGGTGCCCCTACGGCGCGACGTCAGGATCGGGTGACGAGCCGACCAGGCAGTGACGTGATTCCATTGACGAAATTCGACGGGGTCCGCACCATCGGCCCGGTGGATTCGAAGCGGAGGCCGCGCTCCACAATCCCCTCGAGCAGGATGCGGATCTCGAGCCTGGCGAGTGGTGCACCGAGACAGTGATGCGGGCCCTGGGCTCCGAAGGAAATCATCTTGGGCCTGATGGGACGCTCGACATCGAAGGTCAGTGGCTCATCGAAGACCCGTTCGTCAAAGTTCGCCGAGGCGTACCAGATGACCACTTTGTCCCCCTCGGAGATTGCTACATCGTGGAGGACTGTGTCGCGGGTGGCAGTGCGTCGCATATGCAGCACAGGTGACGCGTAGCGGATGACTTCTTCGACGGCGTTCGGGATCAGATCGGGGTCCCGATGAAGTTTCTCCAACTCCTCCGGATTGTCCATGAACGCCCGAATGCCATTGCTGATCGCGGTCCGGGTGGTCTCGTTCCCGGCGAAGACGAGGAGCTGAAACATGTTCGCGTACTCGGCTTCGGTCAGTTGGTCGCCGTCCACCATGCCGGTGACGAGAGCGGTGACCACGTCGTCGTGGGGATTCTGGCGACGTTCCTCGCCGAGCTTCCTGCCGTAGTCGAACAGGGCGAATGCCGCGGGTGAGTTGAACGGCAGGAGTTCCAGCGGAGTGGTGTTCCCGTAGGCGTCGGGTGGTAGTTCCGCGCCGCCGGAGACCAGGTGATCGGTGAGCTCGACCATGAGATCCGCGTCCTCGGCGGGAACACCGAGGATGCCGACGAGGACGCGAATGGGTAGTGGAGCGGAAATCGCTTCCACCACATCGATCTCCTGCTCGGCCAGCGCGGCATCGAGCAATGTGCCGGTGATGCTGCGTGCCGTCCCCTCGTAATCGCGCACGCGTCGCCCAGTGAAGGCGGGCATCCCGAGCTTTCGGAGCCGCACATGCTCGGGGGGATCGGTATCGATGAGCGAGCGGCGCGCTTCCATCTGCTCCGGAGTGAGATCCCAGATATTCGACATGCCGCGGGCACTCGAGTACGTCGCCGCATCGCGCGTCACGGTGACCAGGTCCTCGTAGCGCGTCACCGACCAGAACGGACGACCCTCGTACGTGAGGGATGCCACGGGCTCGTTATCGCGCATCCGGCGGAACACGTCGTGGGGTATCCCCCGGGCATAGGTGGAGGGGTCGGTGATGTCGACCGCGGTCATGACACCGCGCTCGGAACGATGACGAACCGACCCTGCACGTCTCCTTTGGCGAGTCGATCATGGGCACCCTGGATGTCGGTGAGTGAGATCACCTCGATCGGGGAGTGGAGCGGGTGTCGTTGGGCGAGCTCGACCAGTTCGCCCAACTGCGCACGCGTACCCCACACCGAGGTCATGAAGCGCGCTTCGTGCGGCACGGCACCGAAACCGAAGGGGATAGTGCCTCCGTACAGACCGACCACGACCGCGATGCCCTGGCGAGCAACGTGATCGCGTGCGGTGACCAGGGTCGCCTCCGCCCCAACGAAATCGATGACTGCGGTGAACGTTCCCTCGACCTCTCCCGGCGCGACCACCTCCTGGGCCCCGAGGTCGCGCGCGATCGCACGCTTGGCATCCGAGGCATCCACAACCGTGATGTGTGCGTTGGACTGGGCGGCGAGGAACTGCAGACCGAACTGGCCCAATCCACCCGCGCCGATCACGAGTGCCCGCGGTGCGCCTGCCTCCCGGAGCGTGGGGAGGACGTGGCTGACGGCGCGGTAGGCGGTGAGACCGCCACAGGCCAAAGGAGCCGCATGCGACGGATCGAGGTCCCCGAGCGGAACGAGATACCCCTCGTCGGGCACGGCCATGAGTTCGGCATAACCGCCATCGCGAACCAACCCCGCCTCGGTCGCGTTTGGGCAGATCATCTCCTGCGCGGACGAACACGCCCAGCAGTCCGGCTTCCGGCAGCCCCAACACGCGTAGACCAGGACGGGGCCGAGCCGGGTGTGACGCGCGGCCACCTCGTGCCCGAGGATGACCGGCAGCGTCGTCGGATAGTCCCCGGCGGCCGCATGGAGGTCCGAATGGCAGATCCCGCAGGCGAGTACTTCCACCACCGTGTCCCCGCGGGGGTCGGGCACCTCCTTTAGTTCCAGGGGACTGCCCGGCTCGGTCAGCACCACAGCGCGCATGGGGATCCCTTCACGATTTCGCCTCCGACGACCTCACCGCAGACTACATTTATCAAGTATTAGATTTCTAGGAAAGGACCGGATGTGACCCGCACCTGGGCAGACGTCGCCCGCCTGTGCGAGGAGAACGACGTCCACACCGTGGAGTGCCTCTTCGTCGACACCTGGGGTATCCCGCGCGGCAAGCGAATCCCCACCCGGCAATTCCTGCGCGGCGCCGGATACGCGATCGCCAACGTCGTCTACACCTGGGATCCGACCTGCTTCATCTTCGGCACTCCGTGGGTCGACGAGACGGATGGCTTCCCGGACATGCACGCGATGCCCGATCTCGACTCCTTCCGCATCGCCGGATGGACCGACGGAGTCGCCGTCGTCATCTGCGACACCTTCCATCCGAATTCGCACACCCCGATCGAGATGGATGCGCGCGCCATGCTGAAGCGACAAATCGCTCGCTTCTCCGACCAGGGATTCGAGGTCAATGCAGCCACGGAGCTCGAGTGTCACTTCTTCACATCGGACTGGCAACCGTTGTATTCGGACATCAACTGCTACTCCATCGCACGCGGTGCGGAGATGGAGTACTTCATGCTCGATATCCGTGAGTCATTGCGCAAGACAGGGATCGAAGTCGAAGCGTCGAACGTCGAATACGGCCCGGGTCAGACCGAGATCAATCTCCGTTACGGACCGATCATGGAGATGGCCGACGCCACGGTGCTCTTCAAATACATCGTGCGTCTCGTCGCCAAGCGCCATGGCATCAACACCACGTTCATGGCAAAGCCGTATCTCACCGAGGCCGGTAACGGCATGCACGTGCACCAATCCCTGTCCCGCGACGGAGTCAATGTCTTCGCCGAGCGGGATGAGGACACCGTGGTGGGCAACGTGGCGATGCGCAAGTACCTCACCGGGCTTCTTGCACATCACCGGGAGCTGCAACTGGTCATGACGCCCACGGTCAGCGGCTATAAGCGGGTGGAGGATTACTCGTTCTCCCCGACCCAGGTGACCTGGGGACTCGACCACCGGTTGGTGGGCGTCCGCTCGATCGTGGGAGCCGGCGATGCCAACCGACTCGAGGTGCGGTGGGCGGCCGCTGACGCCAATCCGTACCTGGTGCTCGCCGGATGCCTCGCCGCGGGGATGGATGGCCTGATGAGTGAGTACCCGCTCCTCCCGCAGGTGGTGGGCGATCCGCATGCGGATGAGTCCTGGGATCGACTCCCGACAAGCCTGCGCGGCGCCATCGAAAACTTCGACACCCCGTTCACGAGGGCGACATTCGGTGACACCTTCGTGGAGAACTTCCTGATCATGCAGAATCGCGAAGCGGATGAGTTCGACCACAACGCCGCCGGCGAGGGCGTGACGGAGTGGGAGATCGCGCGGTATCGAGCAGTGATCTGACCATGCGGGTTCTGCTCATCAGCCATGAACCCCAGGCCTCACCGGGTGTCATCGGCCGCCTCCTGTACGAGCGTGGGATCGAGACAGAGACGCACATCGTCCTGGAGGATCCAGTGAATCCAAACACCGCGTTCCCCGATCCCGGAGACTTCGACGCGGTGATCTCGTTCGGTTCGTTCTGCAACGCGTACGACCCTGCTGTTCGCGACTGGGTCGAGCCCGAGGTGTCGCTGATCTCGGACATGGTGGAGCGAGATATCCCGTACCTCGGCGTTTGTTTCGGTGGCCAGCTCCTGGCCGAGGCCCTCGGTGGGTCGGTGGAGCGCGCCCCTGCGGGATCCGACGAGATCGGTCTGATCGACATCGACTCTGACGTGGCGGAGATTCCGAGTGGGCCCTGGTTCAGTTGGCATGAGGATCGCACCACTCTTCCCGACCACGTCACCGTCCTCGCTCACAACGGAAACGCTCCACAGTTGTTCCGCTACGGCCGTGCCGTGGGCACGCAGTTCCACCCGGAGGCAGAGATCCCGCTCGTGCGCACCTGGACCGAGATCGGTGGGGACCACATTCCAGCCCGGACGTCGGCGACGGAAATCCTCCACGACCTCCAAGTCCGACGTGAGGATCTCGAAGCGAACTGCGCACGCCTCGTCGACTGGTTCCTGGAGGATGTGGCGCGTGAGCGCTGACACCCCCCTCGCCGGCGTCGTGGTGGTCTCGATGGAGCAGGCGATCTCCGCGCCATTCGCCAGCCGCCAACTGGCCGACCTCGGTGCCACGGTCATCAAGGTCGAGCGAGCCGAGGGTGACTTCGCCCGGCACTATGACTCCATCGTGTCGGGATCGTCCGCATTCTTCGTCTGGGCGAACCGCGGGAAGCACTCGGTGGCAATCGACATAGATGCGCCCGGGGCGGCCCGCATTCTGGAGGAGTTGATCGCCGGGGCGGACGTTTTCCTGCACAACCTCTCGCCGGATGCAGCGGCACGTCGACACCTCGATGTCACCTCGCTCCACGCTCGCTTCCCGCATCTGATCGCCTGCGAGATCTCCGGATATGGGCTCGGTGGCCCGCGCACGGCCGATAAGGCATACGACCTCGCGATCCAAGCCGAGGCCGGGGTGTTCTCGGTGACGGGCGATGACGGGATGAGCAAGGTCGGCTTCTCCGTGGCCGATATCTCGTCGGGCATGTATGCGCTGAGTTCGATCCTCGCGGCTCTGGTCAAGCGGGATCGCACGGGCGAAGGTTCGGCGATCTCGATCTCCATGCTCGACTGTCTCGCCGAGTGGGTCTCGGCACCGATGTATGCGGCTGTCTACGGCGGAACCCAAGCGCCACGCACCGGTCGCCGACACCATGCCATCGCTCCGTATGGAACGTTCACGCTCAGCGACGGGAGCACTCTGCTGATCGCGGTGCAGTCCGATCGCGAATGGCAGGACATGGCTGTCCACCTGTTGCAGTCTCCCGATCTCGGTACCGATCCTCGGTTTGCGACGAATGCCGATCGCATTCGCAATGTCGATGACCTCGAAGCCATTGTCAATGCGACCTTGGCATCTCTGTCACCCGATGAGGCGCGCGCGCGTCTCGCCGCCGGGAGAACCGCGGTGGCCCACGTCAACGATCTACATGGCGTGTGGGAGCACCCACAACTGCGGGCACGCCATCACTTCCACAGTGTGCTCACCGCTCATGGCGACATCGAGATGATCGACGCCCCCTTCGGATTCCTCGAGGAGTTTCCAACACCCGACTGGATTCCGGCACTCGACCAACATGACCCGAATGTGCTGGCGCGGGTACGCGCGCGCGGTGCTGAGGTGCTGGGAGATCAGTAGGACTTGGGAAGGCCCAGCACATGCTGGCCCAGGTATGCGAGCACCAGGTTGTTGTTGATCGGCGCCACCTGGTAGAGCCGCGTCTCCCGGAACTTGCGCTCGATGTCATATTCCACTGCGAACCCGAAGCCTCCGTGCGTATCTAGTGCCGCATTGACGGCTGCCCACGAGGCCTCCGATGCCAGGAACTTAGCCATGTTCGCGTCCTCGGCACACTTCTCGCCCGCGTCGTAGAGCCGCGCGGCCTCGAACCGCACGAGGTCTGCGGCGCGCAGCTGGGCGTACGCGCGAGCGAGGGGGAATTGCACGCCCTGGTTGGCACCGATCGGGCGACCGAAGACCTCACGTTCATTCGCGTAGGCGATCGCCCTCTCCAGCACGAAGCGTCCATCTCCGATGCACTCCGACGCGATGAGGATCCGCTCGGCATTCATGCCGTCCAGGATGTAGCGGAAACCGCGCCCCTCCTCGCCGACGAGGGCATCGGGAGGGATCACCACATCGTCGAAGAAGACTTCGGTCGTGTTGTGGTTCATCATCGTCGGGATGGGCTTTATGGTCAGACCGGGAAGATCGCGCATGTCGAAGAGGAATGTCGACAACCCATCCGTGGGCTTGGCGCACTGCTCGTACGGGGTGGTGCGCGCCAGGAGCAGCATGAGATCGGAGTGCATTGCGCGCGATGTCCAGATCTTCTGCCCGCTGATGCGCCACCCGTCAGCGGTGCGTTCCGCACGTGTGCGGATGCGGGTGGTCTCCGATCCCGCACCGGGTTCGGTCACCCCGAAGGCCTGAAGGCGCAACTCCCCGGAAGCGATGCGAGGGAGGTAGTCCCGCTTCTGCGGCTCGCTCCCGTGACGCAGCAGGGTCCCCATGATGTACATCTGCGCATGGCAGGCGGAGGGGTTGCCACCCGACGCCGCGATTTCCTCGAGGATCACCGACGCCTCGGTGAGCGTTGCGCCCCCGCCGCCGTACTCCTCCGGGATGAGCGCGGCCAGGTAACCGGCGGCGGTGAGGGCATCGACGAAGTCGGTGGGGTAGCCGTCGGGCTCGAGTCCCCGCCAGTACGGGCCGTCGAACTTCTCGCAGACGGCTCGGACGCCGTCGCGCAGGTCGTCGTGCATCGACTCGAAGCGCATGGGCAATTTGTATCATTGATAAGAAATACAAGCCAGGGGCGGCAAGAATGAACCCATGACCGACTGGCGCTCCCTCACCACGTCCTTCCGGTTCCCCACGGGGCTGCTCATCGACGGAACCTGGTTCGAGGGATCGGACTCCTTCGAGGTGATCAGCCCCATCGACGGAGCGGTGCTGGGGAGGGTGTCGTCGGCCGATGTCGCCGACGTTGATCGGGCGGTGCGTGCGGCCCGACGCGCATTCGAGGACGGGCGTTGGTCGGGAAAGACACCGGCAGAGCGCAAGGAGGTTCTCCTCCGCTGGGCGCAGTTGTGCGAGGAGCATCGCGAGCGGCTCGCCCTCGCGCACGCGCTGGAGATGGGCAAACCGGCCCGTGAAGCACACGGTGTGGACATGCGCGCCGTCATCCGAACCCTGCAGTGGTTCGGCGAGGCCGTCGACAAGATCGTCGACGAACTGCCACACGTGTCACCCGATGCATTGGCGATGGTGCAACGCGAGCCTGCCGGAGTGGTGGGCGCCGTTGTGCCGTGGAACTTCCCGTTGACGATGGCGGCCTGGAAGCTCGCCCCCGCACTCGCCGCGGGATGCACCGTGGTGCTCAAACCCGCGGAGCAGTCACCCATATCGGCACTGCTCCTCGCCGAACTCGGCATGGAGGCCGGACTCCCCGATGGGGTGTTGAACGTGGTGAACGGTCCCGGGCATGTCACCGGTCAGGCACTAGGACGTCATCCTGATGTCGACGTGCTGACTTTCACCGGGTCGACCGAGGTCGGACGCAGGTTCATGGAGTACTCGGCATCATCAAATCTCAAGCGTGTCTGGCTCGAGTTGGGTGGGAAGGGTGCCAACGTGGTCTTCCCCGATGCGGACCTGGACAAGGCTGCGCGCACCGCGGCCTGGTCGATCTTCTACAACGCCGGCCAGATGTGCTCGGCCGGTTCCCGCCTCCTCGTTCACGAATCGGTGCACGACGACGTGGTTCGCACCGTCCTCGATGTCGCTGCGACCATGCAACCGGGTGATCCCCTCGACCACGACGTACCCATGGGAAGTGTGGTGACCCACGAGCATCGTGATCGAATCCACTCGATGGTCGTCGAGGGTCTGCGTGCGTCCGGGGAAACGTTGACCGGCGGCAGTCCGGTGCTCGTGCACAGCGGTGGCGCCTACTACCCACCGACTGTGATCGACTCCGTGGCGTCGGACACCCTCCTGGCGCAGCAGGAGGTCTTCGGCCCCGTGCTCGCGGTCACCTCCTTCCGGACGGAGGAGAAAGCACTCGCGCTCGCGAATGGCACGCCGTACGGGCTCGCATCGGCAGTGTGGACCAACGATCTCAACCGCGCGCATCGCTTCTCCCGGGCACTGAAGTTCGGCGTAGTCTGGGTGAACTGTTACGAGGAAGGTGATCTGACGGTGCCGTTCGGCGGTGTGAAACTCTCGGGATTCGGGCGCGACAAATCTCTGCACGCGTTGGACAAGTTCTACGACCTCAAGACCACCTGGATCGACCTGACATGAGTGAGACCAGGCGTGTTCCCCGACGCCGGAACCTGTCCGAGGATGTCTCCGAGTACATCCGTGACGGGATCATGTCCGGGGCGCTCCGCCCGGGGACGCGGATCGATCAGGACGCCATCGCGGCGGAACTCGGGGTAAGCCGGCTGCCCGTGCGCGAGGCGTTGATCAGCCTGGACAAGGAAGGCTTGATCAACACCATTCCCCGGCGCGGCGCCTTCGTGGCGCAGATGGAGCGCGAGGACGTCCTCGACCACTATCAACTCTTCGGGCAGGTCGCCGGCCTGGCTGCTGCTCGTGCGGCTGCGCGGTTGTTGGATTCCGACATCGAGCGACTCGTCGACGTGCACTCTCGGATGCACGGAACGTCCAACCGAGACGAGCAGCGCAAACTCAATGACGAGTTCCACCGCATCATTAACAAGGCGGCCGGGAGTGCGCGGATCACGAGCATGGTGGGTCTGCTCTCCCGGTCACTCCCGATGCCCTACGTGGATTTCCCCGACACCTGGTTGGACGAAGCCGACCGCCAACACCAGGAGATCATCGACGCGTTGAGGAAGCGGGACACCCTGGCGGCGCAACGCGCCATGGAGCAACACATCAATCTCAGCGGCCGTCACGCCGTTAACGTGCTGGAAGGAATGGGCTTCTTCTCTCCCGAATAACTCAGCGGGAGCGTTCTGCAATCACCACGCCACTCAGAATCAACGCACCACCGATGATCTGGATCCAGGTGAGGGATTCACCCAGGACAACCCACGCGATGAGGATCGCCAACAAGGGTTCGGTCAGTCCGACCGTGGAGGCTTGCGAAGCGCGCAGGTACTTCAGCGCCACGACGACGAGCCAGAACGGGACGATCGTCCCCAGCACGACCAGCCAGGTGGCCATCACCCAAATGTGAAGGGATGATCCGGCGAGTTGTGCATCACCACCGAATGTGGCCCAGGGGAACGACCACCATGGTTGGGCGACGACCCAGAAGAGGGACGCGAATCCGAAACCCCACATCGTGAGCGACACCGGATCGCGTGGTTCCGGTTCGCGCACCTCGCGGTCACCGAGCACGTAGTAGATGGCCAGTGCCACAGCGGCACCTGCTGCGGCGAGGACGCCGATGGGATTCAGGGTGAATCCCTGCCACACCTGGGCCACGAGGCTCAAGCCGATAAGCGCGATGACGAGGGCCAGCCACACGGTGGCGCGGGTGGGCTCCCGGTAGCCAAACCGGAACCACAGCGCAACCAGGATCGGCGCGGTGAACTCAATGAGCAGGGCCACACCCACCGGCAGGTACTGCAGTGCGACGAAGTAGAGGTACTGGGTCATTGCCACGCCGGCGATGCCGTAGACGAGCAAGGGCACGATGTCCCGGCGCCGGAGTCGCAATGCTCCGGGTTTCGTGATGGCGACGAACACCGCCAGGATCAGGAAGGCGCCGGTGACGCGCAGCTGCGACAACCGCGCGGGATCGAGCCCATCGAGCAGGAGGGTCTTGGAGACCGTGCCGTTGATCGCGAAGAAGAGGGCGGCTGTCACGTAGAGGACGTATCCACGTGCCGGGTGTGCTTGGTGCGAGGGGCGTACGCCGGGGACCGGTTCGACGAGGTCGCTCACGATCTCCCAACCTCGCGCACGGGCTGAGCCTAGGCCCCCACGCAGGTAGGCTCCGAGCGTGAGTGCGGATCCGCACCTGCTGTGCATGGTCCTTGCTGGTGGCGAGGGCAAACGCCTCATGCCCCTGACGGCCGATCGCGCGAAGCCCGCGGTTCCCTTCGGTGGCTCCTATCGACTCATAGACTTCGTCCTGTCCAATCTCATCAATGCCGGATTACGTCGCGTGTGTGTCCTGACGCAGTACAAGTCCCACTCGCTGGATCGTCACGTCACGCAAACCTGGCGCATGCCGACCCTCCTCGGCGACTACGTCACCCCGGTGCCAGCCCAGCAGCGACTTGGCCCGCGATGGTTCACCGGCAGCGCGGATGCGATCTATCAGAGCCTCAACCTCGTCTTCGACGAAGCACCTACTCACGTAGCCGTCTTCGGCGCAGATCACGTGTATCGCATGGATCCGATGCAGATGATCGAGGCGCATATCGAGGGAGGCGCCGGTGTCACGGTCGCCGGAATCCGCATGCCACGGGCCATCGCGCATGACTTCGGTGTGATCCAGGTCGGACCGGACGGCCGGACGATCGAGAATTTCCTGGAGAAGCCCGCCGACCCGCCTGCAATCCCCGGGCACGCCGATGAATCGTTCATCTCGATGGGCAACTACATCTTCAGCACGGATGTTCTGCTCGAGGCTCTGCGCGAAGATGCTGCCGATCCATCGTCGGTGCACGACATGGGCGGCAACATCATCCCGATGCTGACTGCTCGGGGCGCGGCACAGGTCTATGACTTCGCCGACAACATCGTCCCCGGTGCCACGGAGCGCGATCGGGGCTACTGGAGGGATGTCGGAACACTCGACAGCTATCACGACGCACACATGGATCTCGTGTCCGTGCACCCGATCTTCAACCTCTACAACCGCAGGTGGCCCATCCTCAGTTACATCACCCCGCTCCCCCCCGCGAAGTTCGTCGAGGGCGGGAATGCACACGAGTCCATGGTCGGTGCTGGCAGCATCATCAGCGGTGCGCACGTGCGCACATCGGTGATCTCGTCCAACGTCAGCATCGATTCGGGTGCCTACATTGAGGGCAGTGTGCTGATGCCCGGTGTCCATGTGGGCCGCAATGCCGTGGTGCGGCGCGCAATCCTCGACAAGAACGTGACCATCCCGGACAACGCCCAGATCGGCGTCGATCTCGAGCGTGATCGAGGCATCTACACGGTCAGCGACGGTGGGGTCGTGGTGCTCGGCAAGGGCGTGACCGCCGTCTCGTGAAATCACGAATCACGGGGATCTGGACGACCAGCATCCTGTGCGGAGCACTCCTGGTGTGTGCCACTCCCGCGCTCGCCCTGCCCACGGCCCACCCGCGCGTCGTGGGCGGAACACCGGTTCCGATCTCATCCGCCCCGTGGCAGGTTGCCCTGTTCATTGGGAACAACTCGTTCTGCGGTGGGTCGTTGATCTCATCCACATGGGTGCTGACCGCGGCACACTGCCTGGCAGGCGTACCCTCGCCACGGGTCTTCATCGGTGAGGCGAATCTGAGTCAACGTTCGGAGACCGACGAGTATCCGGTGATCCGGACGATCATCCATCCGAGCTACGACTCGCGCCGGTATACCGCGGATCTGGCCTTGATCGAGCTCGGGAGGCCGATCACTCCCGGCGCGGCGATCGGCGTCATTCCACTTCCGACATCAC
>JBJTBD010000003.1:0-22535 GCA_046091195.1 Actinomycetota bacterium | reverse complement strand
GCGGAGTTCACCGACCTCGAGCGCGCCCTCGCCGACCCCAGCGTCCACGCGGATCAGGGCCGAGCTCGGAGCCTCGGCCGTCGTTACGCACAACTGCGACCGGTGATTGAGGCCTACCGACAGTGGCGCACCCTGGCCGACGACGAATCCGCTGCTCGTGAACTCGCGGTGGATGATCCGGCATTTGCCGCCGAGGCGGACACGCTCTCCACCCGGGTCGAGGACGCTGCCGAGCGCCTCCGGACACTCCTGCTGCCACGGGATCCGATGGATGACAAGGACGTCATCCTCGAGGTCAAGGCGGGGGAGGGTGGCGAGGAATCGGCGCTTTTCGCAGGTGATCTCGTGCGCATGTACCTCCGCTACGCCGAACGTCGCGGATGGAGTACGGAGATCATCGACGCCGTCGACTCCGACCTCGGCGGATACAAGGACATCTCCGTCGCTGTGAAGGCACGCGGTGTCCCCGAGCCGGGAGAAGCTCCGTACGCCCGGTTGAAGTTCGAGGGCGGCGTGCACCGCGTCCAGCGTGTCCCGGTCACCGAATCCCAGGGCCGTATCCACACGTCGGCGGCGGGGGTCCTGGTGATGCCCGAGGCCGAGGATGTCGATGTCACGATCGATCCCAACGACCTGCGTATCGATGTCTACCGATCCTCCGGTCCCGGCGGTCAGAGCGTCAATACGACGGACTCCGCGGTTCGGATCACGCACCTGCCCACCGGGGTGGTCGTGTCATGCCAGAACGAGAAGAGCCAATTGCAGAACAAGGAGTCGGCGCTGCGCATTCTGCGGGCGCGACTACTCGCCCTCGCCGAGGAGGCCGCGGCACAGGAGGCATCCGACGCGCGTAAGTCCCAGGTGCGGACGGTGGATCGCAGTGAGCGGATTCGCACGTACAACTTTCCGGAGAACCGTCTCAACGATCACCGGGTGGGCTTCAAGGCTCACAATCTCGACCAGGTACTCGACGGCGATCTCGACGCCGTCATCGATGCCTGCGTCTCGGCCGACCAGGAGAGCCGGCTCGCGGAGACGTCCGCATGACCGACTTCACCACGGGTGGCCGTGCCACCGTGCGCGACGTCCTGGTCGATGCCGAACGACGCCTCGAACGTGCGGGGGTTCCGTCTCCGTCCGTCGATGCGAGCGAACTCGTGGCTTTCGCACTCGGGACGACTCGTACGCGCCTCTTCCTGCACGATCGGCTCGACCCCGACCAGCGGGTGCGTGTTGAACAGTTGATCACCCAGCGACTGAATCGGGTGCCCCTCCAACACATCACGGGCACAGCACCTTTTCGAAGGCTTGTCGTGAATGTGGGTCCGGGAGTCTTCATCCCGCGACCGGAGACCGAACTCGTCGCGGAGGCGGCGATTCGGGCACTCGGAGATGTCCCCGAGGCTGAGCGCGTCGCGGTCGACCTCTGCGCAGGATCAGGTGCCATCGCACTGTCACTGGCGACCGAAGTCCCGGGAAGTCGTGTGACGGCGGTGGAGCTCGACGACGTTGCGGTCGGCTGGACGCGCGCGAATGTCACTGCGCATCAGTCACTGATCGATGCGGCCGGGAGCGCCCTCGACGTCGTGCATGCGGACGCCGTGACGGTGTCCCAGGATGAACTGTCGTCACTCCGGGGACTCTGCGCCGTCGTTGCGTGCAATCCGCCCTACATCCCTCTCGGGATGGTGCCGCGGGAGCCGGAGGTGCGCGACCACGAGCCGCGCATCGCCCTCTACGGAGGCGAGGACGGAATGGACCTCGTGCGCGGGATCCTGACGACCGCGGGTGATCTGCTCCGATCAAGTGGACGACTCGTCATCGAGCACGCAGATGTCCAAGGAACCGCTGGTGCGCAGGGGGGTGTGCCCGCGGTGGTCGTAGACGCCCGCGATGCCGACGGTCGGCCCCTCTTCCGCGACGTCGTCGATCGCACCGACTTCAATGGCCGACCCCGCTTCACGGTGGCGACCCGCACATGACGGTCCGCATCGATTGCGCGGATGGTCGCGAGCGCCCTCGGGCGGTCACCGCGGCGATCGCTGCGCTTCGACGGGGAGACCTGGTGATCCTCCCGACCGAGAACACCTACGTCCTAGCCACGGACCCCTTCTCATCCCGCGGAACGCGGGCGTTGCGCGCTGCGAAGGGTCAACCGGACGAGACCCCGCTCGGCCTGGTCCTTCCCCGTGCGGGAACGGTCCCCGGGATCGCGGCGGACGTCTCCGCCAGCGCGCGCACTCTCATGGCCGCGTTCTGGCCCGGCATGCTGACGCTGCTGCTGGAGCCGCAGCCGACGCTGGCCTGGGACCACCCGGCCGGGAGCCCGATTGCCCTGCGGGTGCCCGCCCATCCCATCGCGCTGGCGGTCGTATCGGAATCAGGACCCACAGCGGCGAGCGGCATCACCGATGGCGGGGACCCGGTCCGATCCTGTGACCACGCGATGCAGGTGCACCCCGATGCGGCAATCGCACTCGATGCCGGCACGCTCGCTGCCCACTGGTCCGATATCGAGGACCCGGAACTCGCGAGCACGATCGTCGACGTGCGCGGCGACAAGGCGACCATCCTCCGTCACGGCGCCATCAGCGAGGAGCGCATTCGCGCGGCGCTCGCTGCGACCACCTAACGCGCTCACTACAGTGGGGTTTCCACCACAGACGCGAAGGACACCGATGCCCACGACGCCCGTCTGGGGACCCGACTTCGACGCCCTCCAGGCGGAAGATCCCGAGATTGCCGCCGTCATCATCGCCGAACTCGAGCGCCTCCGTGGGGGACTCCAGCTCATCGCGAGTGAGAACTTGACATCACCCGCAGTCCTCGCCGCACTGGGTTCCACATTGAGCAACAAGTATGCGGAGGGATATCCGCGTCGTCGTTACTACGGCGGTTGCGCGGTCGTTGACGACGCGGAAGAAATCGGCATTGCGCGGGCGAAGGAGCTCTTCGGGGCCGAGCACGCGAATCTCCAGCCGCACAGCGGTGCCAGTGCCAATCTGGCTGCCTACGGTGCATTTCTCTCCCCGGGAGACACGGTCCTGGCGATGAGCCTCCCGCACGGAGGTCACCTCACCCACGGGTCCAAGGTGAATTTCTCCGGCAAATGGTTCAACGTCGTGTCCTATGGCGTTCGTGAGGACACCGAACTGATCGACTACGACGAGGTGCGTGCCCTCGCCCTCACGCATCGTCCACGCATGATCATCGCCGGGGCGACCGCCTATCCGAGGCTGATCGACTTCGCGACGTTCCGGGCGATCGCGGACGAGGTCGGGGCCATCCTGATGGTCGACGCTGCGCATTTCATCGGTTTGGTCGCCGGGAAGGCGATCCCGAGTCCGGTGCCGTACGCCGATGTCGTCTGCTTCACCACACACAAGGTCCTCCGTGGGCCGCGCGGCGGAATGATGCTGTGCAAGGCCGAGCACGCCGCCGCCATCGACAAGGCGGTGTTCCCGATGATGCAGGGCGGCCCCCTCATGCACGCGGTCGCCGCGAAGGCGGTCGCACTCCGTGAGGCGTCCACGCCCGAGTATCAGAAGTACGCGCGCGACGTCATCGTCAACGCCCAGGCCCTGGCCGCCGGACTCGCCGAGCGCGGTATGCGCCCCACGAGTGGTGGCACCGACACCCACTTGGCGTTGATCGACCTGCGTGGCGTGGACGTCACGGGCGCCGAAGCGGAGCAGCGCTGCGACTCGGTGGGGATCACCCTGAACAAGAACGCCATCCCCTACGACCCGGCCCCGCCGGCCGTCGCGTCAGGAGTCCGGGTGGGCACTCCCACCGTCACCACCCAGGGCATGGGGCCGGACCAGATGGACACCGTGGCCGATCTGATCGCCCGTGCCGTGAAGGACCCGGACCCCGGGATCGCGACGGAAGTCGCCGCACTCGTGGCCCAATTCCCGGCCTACCCCCGGCCGTAGGGGACCATAGCTCCCGAGAGGTGAGCGTCCCCGTCGTCGGGGAGCCCGAGGGAGGTGGCTGTGCGCGAGTACATCCTCTGCCTGCTCGCCGCTGCCGCGGTGACCTACCTCACCATGCCGGTGGCCCGACGGATCGCGATCGCCGGTGGCTTCATTGCCCCGGTGCGTGACCGCGACGTCCACGCCGAGCCCACACCCCGCCTCGGAGGCTTGGCGATGCTGGCGGGACTGCTCGCGGGTCTCCTCCTCGCCAGCAAGTTGCCGAGGATGGGTGCGGTGTTCGAGGGGGGCTCCACTCCACTCGCGCTGCTCTCGGGTGTCGCGGTGATCGTCGCCCTCGGCATCGTCGACGACAAGTGGGGTTTGGACGCGCCGACCAAGCTCGCCGGGCAGGTGCTCGCCGCCGGTCTCATGGCGTTCCAAGGAATCGCCATCATCTGGTTGCCCATTGGGGGCACATTCGTGCTCGACCCGATCATGAGCGTCCTGTTCACCGTGTTGATCGTGCTCGTGAGCATCAACGCCATCAACTTCATCGACGGTCTCGACGGTTTGGCCGCAGGCATCGTCGCTGTCGCGGCGGGAGCCTTCTTCGCCTACGCCTACCTGCTCAGTGTCGAGCAGGGTTTGGAGCGGGCCACCCTCGCCACCCTGGTCAGCGTGCTCCTGGTCGGGATGTGTGTGGGATTCCTGCCGCACAACGTCTTCCCGGCCAGGATCTTCATGGGCGACACCGGATCGATGATGCTGGGCCTCCTGCTCGCGGCGAGCACGATCACGCTCTCCGGGCAGATCGACCCCAGTTCCGTCGCAGGCGGGGCCCTGCTGCCCACGCTGCTCCCGATCCTGTTGCCCGTTGCGGTGATGGCGGTGCCGCTGGTCGACCTGGGTCTCGCCGTCGTCCGGCGGACCCGGGCCGGCCGGAACCCTTTCGCGCCGGACAAGCAGCACCTGCATCACCGATTGATGGAGATGGGTCATTCGCAGCGTCGGGCCGTGTTGATCATGTACGCCTGGACCGCACTGGTGGCGGGCGCCGCGGTGGCCGCGGCCTTCGTCCCACTCGGGTATGCGCTCGCCGGATTCGTGGTGGGCACCGTCCTGGTCGTGGTCGTGGTGCGCAGGCCTGCGACCACGCCGACCGGTCAGGTGATCGAGCTGCCCCGACGTCGTTCGGGATGATTTCGTAGGAGTGATCGTCGACGCCCGGTGCGGCGGTGTCGGGGGCACATCCACTGCTCCGGAAGGGGTCGGCCCTCGGGCTGCAGGCGTACACGTGCGTGGTAGCGTTCTCAAATCGGCCAGCGCGACTCATCGCCGGCCGTTTTCATCATGGGAGGCCCGATGGCGACGCCGATGCAGGAGGCGCCTTTCGTCCTGCCATCGGTGGTGTTCCGCCCCCTTCGCCTGACCGTCTTCGTCGCGGCCCTCTTCACCGTCGCAGTGGTGCTGGCCTACCTCGCCGGTGCCACGATGTTCGGGGTGTATCTCGGCATCGGGTTGACCCTGGGCTTGGCGAATGCCCTGCTCGTGAGGTGGTCGGTCACGTCCATCACGGCGACGGAGCACCCCATGAAGAGTCGAATGGCGCTGAACTCGGCCTCGCGACTTCTCATCATCACCGTGATCGCGCTTGTGATCGCATTCGTGTTCCGTCCCTATGGGTTCGGTGTGCTCTTCGGGCTGGCGCTGTTCCAAGTGGTCCTCGTCTTGAGCACCGTCGTGCCCGTGTGGATGAAGTTGCGCAAGGGTGAGGCCTCGCCCCAGGACGCAAGTTCCGGGCCGGCGGTAGCGGAGTAGCACGATGATCCAAGACGCGATCCCGGTCAGCGCGATCGACGTAGGTCACCACACCACTGCGACGTGGTTGGGCATGACCGTGAATACGGACACCATCTACGCCACCCTCCTGGCGGCCGCGGTCACGCTGATCTTGGCCTTCATTCTTCGCGCGAAGGTGACCTCCACCGGTGTTCCGAGCGGCGTCCAGCTGTTCTGGGAGGCCATCACGGTGCAGATGCGCAGCCAAATCCAATCGTCGATGGGCCTCACGCTGGCGCCTTTCGTGCTGCCTCTCGCGGTGACCCTCTTCGTCTTCATCCTCGTCGCGAACTGGATCTCCGTACTTCCCCTGCAGTACACCGCGTCGGATGGCCGGACCATGGAGCTGCTCAAGCCCCCGGCCTCGGACATCAACTTCGTTCTCGCCCTCGCCCTCTTCGTCTTTGTCTGCTACCACGCGGCCGGCTTCCGCAAGCGTGGCATCGTGGGGTACCCCATCAAGGTCGCCAAGGGGCACGTTGCATTCCTCGCACCGATCAACATCGTCGAGGAGATCGCCAAGCCGATTTCGCTGTCCCTGCGACTCTTCGGCAACATCTTCGCCGGGGTGATCATGGTCGGGCTGATCGCCCTCCTGCCCACGTACATCATGTGGGCGCCCAATGCGATCTGGAAGACATTCGATCTCTTCGTGGGCTTGATCCAGGCCTTCATATTCGCGCTACTGACCATCCTGTATTTCAGTCAGGCGACGGAGGACGCGGATGAGCACCATTAGTGCGCGTAGGCTGTCTAGTCACCCCGAGATCGCATCACGCTCATAGAAGTCCGACACGGAAACAAGGAGGAAAGGCAATGGCAGACCCAACAATCGTCGCCGGTGCACTGATCGGCGGCGGCCTCATTCTCGGTGGAGGTGCGATCGGAGCGGGAATCGGCGACGGTATCGCCGGTAACGCACTGATCTCGGGAATCGCTCGCCAGCCGGAGGCACAGGGCCGGTTGTTCACCCCGTTCTTCATCACGGTCGGCTTGGTGGAGGCGGCGTACTTCATTAACCTGGCGTTCATGGCGTTGTTCGTGTTCGCCACACCAGGAGCGTCCTGATCCGTGATGGGCGTGGCAGTCGCTGGTGTCGTGTGGGCCGCTGAGGCCGAGGGGGAGACCTCGAACTTCCTCATTCCCAACGGCACCTTCTTCTTCATCCTTGCGATCTTCTTGATCGTGTTCGGCGTCATCGGCAAGTTCGTGGTGAAGCCGGTTCAGAAGGTCCTCGAGGAACGTGAGCGTCTTCTTGCTCAAACGGCCCAGGACAACCGCCAGGCTGCGGATCAGGATGCCGCCGCGGATTCTGAGTATCGCGGGGAGTTGGCGTCAGCCAGGTCGGAGGCCGGCAAGTTGCGCGACCAAGCCCGATCCGATGGTCGCCAGGTCGTGGACGAGATGCGATCTGAGGCGAATGACGAGGTGGCCGACAGGTTGAAGCAGGCGAGTGACACCCTGAAGGCTGAGGGGCAATCGCTGGCCCCCAGCCTCAACGCATCCGTCGAGACGCTGTCGCAGACTCTCGCCGATCGGATCCTCGGGGCCGGTTCTGACCAGCCGTCACGATCGACACCGCGGGAATAGTGGATTCCAGATGGGGACATTCCTAGCGCAGCTCGTCGGCTTCGCCGTGATCATCTTCATCATCGTCAAGTACGCCGTGCCTCCGATTCGGAAACTGATGAAGGAGCGCCAAGAGACCGTGCGTCTGCAACTAGAGGAGAGCGCCAAGGCCGCCCAACGTCTCGCCGATGCGGATCGATTCCACGCCCAGCGCGTGGCCGAAGGCAGGACGGAGGCGCAGAACATCGTTGAGGAGGCTGCGTCTGACGCCGTGCGCATCGCGGAACAGTTGCGCGTCCAGGGCGGTGTCGAGTCCGAGCGGATAAAGGTCTACGGGACGCAGCAGATGCAACTTCTGCGCGCACAATTGATCCGGGAACTTCGTTCGGAGCTGGGAAATGAGGCGGTGGAGCGCGCTACCGAGATTGTGAAAGCCCGGGTGGCCGACCCTTCCGAGCAGGCCGCAACGGTTGACCGATTCATTGACGAACTCGAAGCGATGTCCTCAATATCCGTGTCCGTGGACGTGACGCCCACGGACCTCCGTCCGGCGAGTCGCGATGCTCGGGCGCTTCTGGTTGCGCAGTTCGACCGGTTGGCCTCGGCCTTGGCCGTGGCGGACCTCTCCCTCATCGCAGAGGAAATGACCGCGGTTGCCACGCTCCTCCAACGCGAGCCGCTCCTCGCTCGCCACCTGACTGAAGCCGGCGGTGATCCTGCCGCCAAGAAGGCGATGTTGGAGCGCCTGCTGGGCGGCAAGGTTTCCGCTCACTCCATGGCCCTGCTGGCCACAGCCGTCGAAGCGCGCTGGTCTGCATCCCAGGATGTCATCGCCAGCATCCAA
The DNA here is from genome assembly GCA_046091195.1 of Actinomycetota bacterium. Taxonomy (GTDB): domain Bacteria; phylum Actinomycetota; class Actinomycetes; order S36-B12; family S36-B12; genus VGCC01. Next base: position 14,366 of record JBJTBD010000003.1, on the reverse strand, counting down.
TACATCGCTCGTCTCGGACTCCTGGCTCGCGCCGAGCGCGAGGGCGAAGCGGATGCGGTGGCCGAGCAACTGTTCCGATTCGGCCGAGTGCTCGACTCCGAACCGCGATTAGTCGCCCTACTCGGCGACTTCCAATCTCCGGCGTCCGGCCGGGTCGAACTGGTTCGGTCCGTCGCGGGCGGCTCGGTGCTCCCCACGACGTCGGACCTCTTGGCGCAGACGGTGGAGTTGTTGCACGGCGAGCGCGCTGACGACGCGGTGCGCGAACTCGCTCAACTCGCTGTCTCCCGCCGCGGCGAGATCGTCGCCCAGGTCAGTGCGGCTGCGCCGTTGATCGAAGCACAGCGCACGAGGCTCACGGCCGTGCTCGCCCGCATCTACCGCAACCCCGTCTCCATCGACCTCACAGTCGAGCCTAGGCTGCTCGGCGGGCTGTCGGTCGCAGTCGGGGATGAGGTCATCGATGGAACCTTGTCGTCACGGCTAGCTGCTGCCGCGACGAGATTGCCCGACTAGCCCACTACCAGGACAAAGAGGAAGACATATCGCCATGGCAGAGTTGACCATCTCCGCGCAGGACATCCAAGGCGCGATAGAAAACTACGTCTCCAGTCTCGAAATCGGAACTGGGCGTGAGGAAGTCGGCACCGTCATTGACGCGGGCGACGGCATCGCGCATGTGGAAGGACTCCCCTCGGTCATGGCGCAGGAACTCCTGGAGTTTCCCGAGGGTGTCATGGGAATGGCGCTCAACCTCGACGAGCACAGCATTGGCGCGGTCATCCTGGGCGACTTCGAGAAGATCGAAGAGGGACAGCCCGTCAAGCGCACGGGCGAGGTCCTTTCCGTGCCCGTGGGCGACGGCTTCCTCGGCCGCGTCGTGAATCCGCTGGGCGAGCCCATCGACGGGCGGGGGGAGATCGTCGGCGAGACCCGTCGTCCCCTTGAGCTTCAGGCGCCTTCTGTGGTGCAGCGCCAAAGCGTGCACGAACCCCTACAGACGGGTATCAAGGCCGTTGACGCGATGACCCCCATCGGGCGTGGGCAGCGCCAGTTGATCATCGGCGACCGCAAGACGGGCAAGACGGCCGTCTGCGTCGACACCATCCTCAACCAGCGCCAGAACTGGGAGACCGGCGACCCGACGAAGCAGGTGCGCTGCGTCTACGTGGCCGTCGGGCAGAAGGGCACGACCATCGCCAGCGTGCGCAGGGCGCTGGAGGAAGGTGGCGCGATGGAGTACACGACCATCGTGGCAGCTCCCGCCTCCGACCCAGCTGGCTTCAAGTACCTCGCCCCCTACACCGGGTCGGCGATCGGACAGCACTGGATGTACCAGGGCAAGCACGTACTCATCGTCTTCGACGACTTGACCAAGCACGCAGAGGCCTACCGAGCGATCTCGTTGCTCCTGCGGCGCCCGCCAGGCCGTGAGGCGTACCCGGGTGACGTCTTCTACTTGCACTCCCGCTTGCTCGAGCGCTGCGCGAAGCTCTCTGACGAGTTGGGCGCGGGATCGATGACCGGTCTGCCGATCATCGAGACGAAAGCCAATGACATCTCCGCCTACATCCCCACCAACGTGATCTCGATCACCGATGGTCAGTGCTTCCTGGAGACGGACCTGTTCAACCAGGGTGTGCGTCCCGCTATCAACGTGGGTGTGTCAGTCTCCCGCGTCGGTGGTGCAGCCCAGATCAAGGCGATGAAGGAGGTTGCTGGATCCCTCCGACTCGATCTCTCCCAGTACCGCGAGCTCGAGGCCTTCGCGGCCTTCGCATCCGATCTGGACGAGGTTTCCAAGGCACAGCTCGAACGCGGTGCCCGGTTGGTCGAATTGCTCAAGCAACCCCAGTACGCACCGATGCCGGTGGAGGATCAGGTCGTTGCGATCTGGCTCGGCACGCGCGGGCACCTCGATTCGGTCCCGGTGGCCGACGTAACGCGATTCGAGTCGGAGTTCATCGAGCACATGAACGTCTCGAATACCGCGCTCATGGCCGATATCCGTACTTCCCAGAAGTTGTCGGAGGAGTCCGAGCACAAACTCGTCGAGGCCGTCGCGGACTTCAAGAAGGGGTTCGCCACGACCGACGGGAGTTCCGTGGTTCCCGAGGAGCATGTCGAGGCGCTGAGCGAGTCCGACGTGGAGAAGGAATCGGTCCAAGTGCGTAAGCCCGCTCCGAAGAAGAAGTAATGGCCGCAACGCTACGCGAACTTCGGGGTCGAATCCGTTCGGCGGAATCGATCAAGAAGATCACCAAGGCCCAGGAGTTGATCGCGACCTCGCGCATCGCCAAGGCGCAGGCGCGGGTCGAGGCGGCGCGTCCCTACTCCCAGGAGATCACGAGCATGCTGTCCGATCTCGCTGCTGAGGCCGCACTGGATCATCCACTCCTCGTGCCACGTGAGGTTCCCAAGCGGGCGGGCGTGTTGGTCGTGTCGTCGGATCGAGGGTTGTGCGGTGCTTACAACGCAAACGTCTTGCGCCGTGCCGAGGAGTTGATGGCGCTGCTGCGTCAGGAGGGCAAGACACCCGTTCTCTACGTGATCGGGCGCAAGGCTCTGGGCTACTTCAGCTTCCGGAACTGGAAGATCACCGCATCCTGGATCGGTATCTCCGAGAAACCGACGTACGACCACGCCTTGGAGATCGCCGACTTCCTGGTGGAGGCGTTCATGTCCGGCGCCGACGACGTCGGGGACGATCCAGGCGAGGACGGCGTGCTCGGGGTCGACGAATTGCACATCGTCTTCACGGAATTTCGATCGATGCTCTCGCAGTCCGCGGAGGCGCGGCGCATCGCGCCCATGGAGGTCGAGTACGTCGAGGGTGAATCCGGACCCCGGACCTTGTTCTCCTTCGAACCGGACGCCAACACTCTGTTCGAGTCGCTGCTTCCGCGATACGTCGCCACCCGGATTTTCTCGGCTTTGCTTGAGTCGGCCGCGTCGGAGTCCGCATCGCGACGCCGGGCGATGAAGGCGGCCACCGACAACGCCGACGACCTGATCAAGGTACTTACCCTTATGGCCAACCGGGAGCGCCAGGCTCAAATCACACAGGAAATCAGCGAGATCGTCGGTGGGGCGAACGCCCTGGCCGATGCTGCCAAGTAGAAGGAAGCGAAGAGGACCATGACCGCTACTCAAGAGACCACTGCAACCCGCGGCTCACATGACACGGCTGGCCGCGTGGTGCGCATCACGGGCCCGGTCGTCGACGTCGAGTTCCCCCGTGGATCGGTGCCGGAGCTGTTCAACGCCCTGCACGTCGAGATCGGGTACGGCGCACTCGCCAAGATGCTCACACTCGAAGTGGCGCAACACCTCGGGGACAGCCTGGTGCGGACCATCTCGATGCAGCCGACCGACGGACTGGTGCGCGGTGCCGAAGTCACCGATACGGGCGGCCCCATCACCGTGCCCGTCGGCGACGGCGTCAAGGGCCACGTGTGGAACTCCCTGGGTCAGTGCCTCGACGACCCCGGCTACGGAGCGGACTTCCAGCGGTGGCCGATCCACCGCTCCCCACCCTCGTTCGACGAACTCGAGCCGCGCACCGAGATGCTCGAGACCGGATTGAAGGTCGTCGACCTGCTCACCCCGTACGTCCGCGGTGGCAAGATCGCCCTCTTCGGTGGTGCGGGTGTGGGTAAGACCGTGCTCATCCAGGAGATGATCAACCGCATTGCGCGGAACTTCGGTGGCACCTCCGTCTTCGCCGGTGTGGGTGAACGCACCCGTGAGGGGAACGACCTCTGGGTCGAATTGACCGATGCGAACGTGTTGAAGGACACGGCCCTCGTTTTCGGTCAGATGGACGAACCCCCGGGCACGCGTATGCGCGTGGCACTGTCCGCGCTCACCATGGCCGAGTACTTCCGCGACGTCCAGAAGCAGGACGTGCTGCTCTTCATCGACAACATCTTCCGCTTCACGCAAGCGGGGTCCGAGGTGTCGACCCTGTTGGGTCGTATGCCGTCGGCCGTGGGATACCAGCCGACGCTGGCCGACGAGATGGGTGAACTCCAGGAGCGCATCACGTCCGTCGGCGGCCGCTCGATCACGTCCATGCAGGCCGTATACGTGCCCGCGGACGACTACACGGATCCCGCGCCGGCGACCACCTTCGCCCATCTCGATGCCACGACGGAGCTCTCCCGCAAGGTGTTCTCGAAGGGCATCTTCCCGGCGGTGGACCCCTTGGCCTCCAGCTCGACGATCCTCGACCCCGCGATCGTGGGGGAGGAGCACTATCGGGTCGCCCACGAGGTCATCCGCATCCTGCAGCGTTACAAGGACCTCCAGGACATCATTGCCATCCTGGGAATCGACGAGTTGTCAGAAGAGGACAAGCAACTGGTCAACCGTGCGCGCCGCATCGAGCGGTTCCTGAGCCAGAACATGATGGCTGCCGAGCAGTTCACCGGACAGCCGGGCTCCACGGTTCCCGTGAAGGAGACCATCGAGGCATTCGACCGGTTGTGCAAGGGAGAGTTCGACCACGTCCCCGAGCAGGCGTTCTTCCTGATCGGCGGACTGGACGACCTGGCGAAGAAGGCTGCCAGCTACGGCGTCACCCTGTGACGCGGGAGTCGGTACGGAGGTCGAACACGGATGGCTGAATTGGACGTGTCCATCGTCGCCGTCGAGCGCAGGATCTGGTCGGGTAAGGCCACGTTCCTGTTCACGCGCACGACGTCGGGGGAGATCGGGATCCTTCCCCACCACATTCCGCTCGTCGCCCAACTCGTCGATGACGCCATGGTGCGTGTCGAACGGGAGGGTGAGGACGATCTGCGGATAGCCGTCGACGGTGGCTACCTGTCTGTGACCGAAGTCGGGGTCACCATCCTGGCCGAGTCCGCCGAGTTCGAATCCGAGATCGATGCGGATCGTGCCAGGGCGGACGCAGCGTCGGAAGATCCTCGAATCGCCGCGCGTGGCAGGGCTCGGCTGCGCGCACTCGGCCAGCTCGACTGATCGGAGCTCGGAGCCGCTCCCCGCGGGTCTACGCCTCGGCGGGAACCATGCGCAACGAGATCCGATCGAGGACGCGCATGCGTCTCCGCTTGATCGCGGATCGCCACACCTCCATAGTCATCAGTTGCACGGGGAACCAAAGCAGGACCCAACTGGTGATGCTCAACCCCTCACCGACCACGTCGACTAGGTATTCGTCCGAGGGATCGGCGTTGTTCTTGATCAGGATGCTGGCGAATTGGAAGAAGAAGAAGGCCAGGATGCCGAGGGGGAGGAGTCGGCGCCCGATGGCGCCGCCGGCCTCGGTCGAATCCAGGTCGATGATGTTCTGGACTCTCACCCAGCGTCGGATGGCAACAGTCAGAGCCTCTTCGAGACCGGGTCTGATCTGATCTGCGGGAAGAGTCACCGCGAGTTCCACATCGGCGGTACCGCGCGGTTGGCGCCGCAGAAGCATGTCGCGCACCGTGTCCATCGCGGGCTGCGCTGTGAATTCGGAGTACAGAGGAGATGTGGGGCTGATGTCATCGGCCTTGAAGAGCTGACTCGGATGGGTCAGTTCGAAGGCGATGACGAACGGTGCCATGGCTACCGGGTGGCTCCTGGTTCCCACAACGCGTCCCCGCCGGAATCGACATTTGCCGCACGAGCGAGGATGAACAGCAGGTCGCTGAGTCGGTTGAGATATGTGGCCGTGAGCGGGTTCATCCCACCGTGATACATGTCCAGGGCCGCCCAGGTGGTGCGCTCCGCACGACGGACGACAGTGCGTGCAACGTGCAGATGGGCGGCGATCGCCGTCCCACCGGGAAGGATGAAGGATCGCAACGGGGTCAGCGAATCGTTGTAGTGATCGCATTCCTCTTCGATCCGGGTGACGTAGTCGGAGGTGACCCGGAGTGGTTCGTGGGACGGGTTGTCGACGACGGGGGTACAGAGGTCCGCCCCCACGTCGAAGAGCTCATTTTGAACCCGGCGGAGCAGCCGCCACACCTCCGGATCGCCCCCGGGCTGAGCCAGCACGAGGCCGATGGCGCAATTGGCCTCGTCCACATCGGCGTAGGCCTTGAGCCGAGGATCGTTCTTCCCCGTGCGAGACATGTCGCCGAGTGACGTCGTGCCGTCGTCGCCCGTCCGGGTGTAGATCCGGGTCAGATTCACCATGCGATGACCCTAGGGCAGAGGGAGGGTCCGCGCTCGTACGATGCGCGAGTGCACTGGTTCCGCATTGAGGGCGGTGAGCGTCTCGTCGGCGCCGTCAACATCCCCGGAGCCAAGAACTCCGTCCTGAAGCTCATGGCGGCCGCCCTGCTCGCCCCGGGAACCTCCACGGTGACGAATGTGCCCGATATCGACGACGTCGGGATCATGTCGGAGTTACTCCGGCGGTTGGGGTGCACGGTCACCCATGATCGAACTGGCGCAGCCCTTGTGATCGACGTACCCGAGCGGCCGGATCACCGAGCCGACTACGACCTCGTCCGTCGGATGCGCGCGTCGATCTGCGTACTCGGACCGTTGCTCGCCCGCTGCGGGGCGGCGGACGTGGCTCTTCCCGGGGGAGACAACATCGGCTCCCGCGGCCTCGACCTGCACATCGCGGGATTACGCCGACTGGGCGCGCAGGTTTCCAATGAACACGGCTACCTGATCGCGGTGGCGGAGCGCCTTCGCGGCGCGGAGATCTGGTTGGACTTCCCGAGTGTCGGTGCGACGGAGACCCTCGTCATGAGCGCGGTGCTCGCGGAGGGCCGTTCTGTAATCGACAATGCCGCTCGCGAACCCGAGATCGTCGATATCTGCACGATGCTCGTGGCTATGGGGGCCCGGATCGATGGGATCGGGACGGCGACGTTGGCGGTTGAGGGAGTGCGGGAACTCTCGCCGGTGCGGCACGCGACCGTTCCCGACCGCATCGTTGCCGGCACCTACGCCGTCGCGGCCGTGATGACGGGGGGATCCCTGGAGATTCGCGGGGCACGTCCGGAGCACGTGTCGCTGCCCTTGGAGAAGTTGGCGATGGCGGGCGCAGCCTTCGGACCATCCGACGATGGTTTCACCGTCACGATGGATGGACGCCCCCGAGCGATCGACGTGGTCACGCTGCCGTATCCCGGATTCCCCACGGACCTCCAGCCGCAGTTCATCGCGCTGAACTCGATCGCCGACGGCGCCGCACTCGTGACAGAGAACCTCTTCGAGGCTCGCTTCCGCTTTGTCCAGGAGCTGGGCCGCCTCGGAGCCGATGTCCGTACCGACGGCCACCACGCCCTTGTCCGAGGAAGGGCACGGCTCTCCGGGGCGCCCGTGGAGGCCACCGACATCCGGGCCGGTGCCGGGCTCGTGCTGGCGGGTCTCGTCGCCGAGGGTGTCACCGAGGTGTACGGGGTGGACCACATCGATCGCGGTTACGCTGGCTTAGTTTCCGCCCTGTCCGGAGTCGGTGCGCGCATCACGCGCGAGGGGGTCAGCCCGTGAGAATCTCTCGGGCGCGGCTCTCATCGGTGGGCCAGACCATCACGCGCGGACCATCAAGGGTGTGCGCGAGATTCGCCCGGATGCCTGCATCCTCAAGCTTGCGACGTGTGATCTCGCCCTCCGCGTAGGAGCCGGGTGCGGCGACGCTCACGAGCAGGCCGTACTCCTCGGCGGAACCCGAGCGTGCGGGCGCAGCGACGACGGAGGTCCCGCGTCGGAACGTCCAGCGCAGGGCGAAGATCAGAATCACTAGTCCACCTGCGGCGACCAGTGGGCCGAAGAGGAACGAGAAGGACCCGGACACGGCCCTATGGTGACGTGCCCCGGGCTTGTGCGCCACCGGGTACCGTTCCTCGGTGCGGATCGTGGTCGCCCGGTGCACCGTCGACTACGTCGGGCGTCTCACGGCGCACCTGCCTGAAGCGGATCGGGTGATCATCGTCAAGGCGGATGGATCGGTGCTGATCCACGCGGATGGCGGCTCTTACAAGCCGCTCAACTGGATGAGTCCTCCATGCACGTTGCGGGAGACACAATCGGATCCGCTGACCTGGGAGGTCACCAACAAGGCGGGGGAGAGCCTGGTCATCCGTATCCATGCCATCTCGCACGACAGCGAGCACACCCTCGGCATCGATCCCGGCCTGGTGAAGGACGGGGTCGAATCCCACCTGCAGGCACTGCTCGCCGAACAACTGGACGTCCTCGGCATCGGGTATTCGTTGGTACGGCGCGAGTACCCCACGGCGATCGGTCCAGTCGACCTCTTGTGTCGCGCACCCGACGGCTTGCACGTGGCCGTCGAGATCAAGCGACGGGGTGAGATCGACGGAGTCGAGCAATTGACCCGCTACCTCGCACTGCTCAACCGGGATCCGCTCCTTGCCCCCGTCGACGGCGTCTTCGCGGCGCAGGAGATCAACCCGCAGGCACGGACGCTCGCGGAGGATCGGGGCATCCGGTGCGTGGTCCTTGACTACGAGGAGCTCAAGGGCACATCTGACGTCGGATCCCGACTCTTCTGACTTTGGCAGACTGACGGCATGGGGCGGAAGAATCGGCGAACTCCGACGCAAGCGCGGGAGTACGTACCCAGCACGCGCCTCGAATCCCATCCTGATGGTGACTGGTACGTCCGCGCACTCACGGGTTCGTCGGCGACCAAGGATTACCGCTGCCCTGGGTGCGATCAGGTGATCCGTCCTGCGACACCGCACATCGTGGCCTGGTCGGCCGAAGATCCCCAGGGTGCAGAGCTGCGACGGCACTGGCACACCCCCTGTTGGTCGGCGCGGGATCGTCGTCGACCCCGATGAAGATCTCCGCGAACTCGGTATTGCCGGCCGTCCGGCGCGACATCGAACTTCGAACCTCCGATGGCCTCACCTTGGTCGGCGAGCTGGCGCTGCCGGTCGATGCTCCGCCGCGCGCCTGCATCGTCTGCGTCCACCCGTTACCTACGCATGGCGGGATGATGGATTCCCACGTCTTGCGGAAGATGGCGTGGCGACTGCCGGCCCTGGCCGATATCGCGGTCCTGCGCTTTAACACCCGCGGCACGTCGAGTGCTCGCGGCACGAGTGAGGGCGCCTTCGACGCCAGCGAGGGCGAGGGACGCGATCTGACGGCCGCGGTGGCGTGGGCCGACTCCCAGGGTCTCCCGCGCCCCTGGATCGTCGGATTGTCGTTCGGCACCGACGTGATCCTGCGCCATGCGCGCGCACTCGACATCGCCGGTGTGATCCTGCTCTCCCCCCCGCTGCGGTTCACGACGGAGGCGGAACTCGCTGCGTGGGCCGATGTCGATGTGCCTGTGGTCGCCCTGATCCCCGAGCGCGACGACTACCTTCCTCCCGATCCCGCACGTGTGCGCTTCTCCGTCGCACCGAACATCCAACTCGTCGTCGTGGACGATGCGCCCCACCTGTGGGTGGGAGAGAGGAACGTGCAACGCGTCCTCGACGAGATCGTGGGCGCGATCACGGGGCGGATGGAGTCGCTGCCCCGTGAGTGGGACGGACCGATGGAGCGCTGGTCGGACCTCTAATGCCCGGTCTGCTGCACCAACTCAATCAGCACCCCGCCGCTGTCCTTGGGGTGCGTGAAGTTCACCAGTGACCCGGCTGTGCCGATCTTCGGCTCGTCGTAGAGGACGCGGACGCCTTGTGAGCGCAGGTGGGCGGCGACCGCACGGACGTCCGTGACCCTGTATGCGATCTGCTGGATACCGGGCCCCGACTTCTCGAGGAATCTTCCGATGGGGGAATCGGGACGCAGGGGGGCGAGCAACTGGATGCAGGAACCGGATTCACCGACGGCGAGCATGGCCTCTTCGACCCCCTGCTCCTCGTTGGCCTCGCGGTGCGCGACGGACATACCAAACACACGTCCGTAGTAGTCGATCGCCTCCTCGAGGTCGACGACCGCGATACCGACATGGTCGATCGATCGAAGCCAGGACTCCATGTGCGTCATCGTGGCATCCATGGTCGGGGCCTGCATGATGGGGGCGTGGATTCGGTCGACTCCCTGGCTTCGGGTGTGCGCGCGGGGGGAGTTCGCGAGATCGCAAGCGCGATCAGCGCCATTGAGAACTCTTCCATCGGGGCCCCGGATCTCCTCGACGCGCTGGGAGCACCGACAACCCCCGCGCACGTCATCGGAGTGACGGGGGCTCCCGGGGTCGGGAAATCGACGATGACCTCGGCGCTCGTGCGGGCCTATCGGATGCGGGGATCGAAGGTCGCAGTGATCGCGGTCGACCCCTCCTCACCGTTTTCCGGCGGTGCACTCCTTGGTGACCGGATCCGCATGCAGGAGCACTCGGGTGACGCCGGTGTCTACATCCGGTCCATGGCGTCCCGCGGACACCTTGGCGGACTGGCCGCGGCTATCGGACCTGTGCTGCGCGTATGTGAGGTAGCCGGCTTCGACGTCGTAATCCTCGAGACCGTCGGCGTCGGTCAGTCCGAGGTCGAGGTTGCCGCCGCTGCGGACACGACACTCGTCCTGGTCGCACCCGGCATGGGTGATGGCATCCAAGCGGCGAAGGCGGGCATCCTGGAGATCGGCGACATCTTCATCGTGAACAAGGCTGATCGAGACGGCGCCGCCTCGACGGCACGGGAACTTCGGCACATGATCGCCCTGGGCGAGCGCCTGCCCCAGGAATGGGAACCGCCCGTGCATCTGACAGTGGCGAGCACCGGTGAGGGGGTGGACGAGGTCGTCGCCGCGACGGATCGTCATCGGGGTTGGCTGGTCGAGACCGGCAACCTCACGCGTCGGCGCGAGTTGCGGGCGCGTGAAGAGATCCTGGACACGGCATCGGCCTTGACGCGGGCACGGTTGCTGGAGGACCGCCCCGCCGTGGACGCATGGGCCGTGGAGGTGGCGGCGGGCCGTCGGACCGCTTTCGAGGCTGCCGGGGACCTCGTCGCCGACTGACCCTCGGCACAATGGGGTCGTGAGCAAACCGGGTTTCAACGTCGCGGGAGCCATCGATCTGGCCGCCCTCGCATCGCAGAAGCAGAATCAGGCGAAGGCGAACGCCGCGTTGGCGAACGCACCGGAGGGCCTGGTCATCGATGCGACGACCGCGAACTTCGCCACCGACGTGATCGAGCGCTCGATGACGATTCCGGTGGTCTTGGATTTGTGGGCCACCTGGTGTGGACCGTGCAAGCAACTCTCGCCGATCCTGGAGAAGTTGGCGGTTGACTACGGGGGTCGCTGGATTCTGGCCAAGGTCGACGTCGACGCTGAGCAGCAGATTGCCGCGGCATTCCAGGTGCAGTCGATCCCCTCCGTGTTCGCGGTTATCAAGGGGCAGCCCGTGCCACTGTTCCAGGGTGCGTACCCGGAGGCACAGATCCGGCAGATCCTCGACGAGGTGCTCCGTGTCGCGGCTGAACAGGACGTGACCGGAAGCCTGGCCGCCACTCAGGAGGTTGCCGAGGAGATCGAAGAACCCGTAGACCCGCGCATCGAGCGGGCGGTCACCGCCATCGACGCGGGGGAGTGGGCGAACGCACGTATCGCGTACCGGGAGATCCTCGAACAGGATCCACACGATGCTGACGCGCTCGCAGGAGTCGCGCTCGTCGGAGTCCTCGAGCGCACCGCGCACGGGGTGGCACCCACAGCACCGTCCACCGTCACCGAGTTCCTGTCCGCTGCAGATTTCGCGGTGGCCGAAGGTGACTTCCCGCGCGCATTCGATTTGGGGATCACCGCGGTGCAGATAGCCTCGGGCGACGAACGGAACTCGGCACGGGATCGCGTCGTGGAGTACTTCACGATTGCCGGCGAGCACCCCGATGTCCCGAAGGCTCGAACGCGATTGGCGAGCGCGCTGTTCTAGGTGGGACCGTGGAAGTAGCACGCGGCCAACGGGGGCAGCACCACCGTCGCACGGGGTCTGCCGCCAGCATCCGGTAACGCATGGATGGCTCCGAGGTTCCCGGTATCGGTACCACCGTAGATGGATGCGTCGGAGTTGAGCACCTCGCGCCATGTGCCCGGCGTGGGAAGTGCGAGTGAGTGCTGGAGTCGCGGAACGGGGGAGAGGTTGACGGCCACCGCGATGCAGTCGCCGACCGGCCCCCATCGCAGCCACGTGAAGACGTTCTCCGCGGAGTTGTCGGGATCGAGCCACTGGAAGCCGGACGGGTCGTCGTCCCAGGCCCACAGCGCGGGGGAGTCCCGGTAGACGGAATTGAGGTCCGACACCAGTCGCTGGATCCCCAGGTGTTCGGGGTAGCGGGTCAGCTCCCAGTCCAGGCCGCGTTCGCTGCTCCATTCAGCGGACTGCGCGAATTCCGAACCCATGAAGAGCAACTTCTTACCCGGATGCGCCCACATGTAGGCGAGGTACGCCCGGAGGTTCGCCAGCGCTTGCCATCGGTCACCGGGCATGCGGGTGACGAGGGACCCCTTGCCGTGCACCACCTCATCGTGGGAGAAGGGGAGCACGAACCGCTCGCTGTAGGCGTACATCATCGAGAACGTCATCTCGTTGTGGTGGTGGACGCGATGGATCGCTTCACGACGCATGTATCCGAGTGAGTCGTGCATCCAGCCCATGTTCCACTTGAACCCGAAGCCCAGGCCACCCACATCCGTCGGAGCGGTGACACCCGCCCACGCTGTCGATTCCTCCGCGATCGTGACGGCACCGGGCACTCGACGGTAGACCGTCGCATTCATCTCTTGGAGGAAGCGGACCGCGTCCAGGTTTTCCCGCCCACCGTGGACGTTCGGTGCCCATTCGCCCTCGCGTCGGGAGTAATCCAGATAGAGCATCGACGCGACAGCATCCACGCGCAGACCATCGACATGGAACTCTTCGAGCCAGTAGACCGCGTTGGCGACGAGGAAGTTGCGCACCTCGGGTCGCCCGAAGTCGAAGACGTACGTTCCCCAATCGGGGTGCTCGCCGCGTCGCGGGTCTGGGTGCTCGAAGAGACAGGTTCCATCGAACCGGGCGAGGGCCCACTCGTCCTTGGGAAAGTGCGCGGGCACCCAATCGATGAGGACACCGATCCCGGCACGGTGCAGCGCATCGATGAGGAACCGGAGGTCGTCGGGGGAACCGAAGCGAGCGGTGGGCGCGTAGTAGCCGGAGACCTGGTACCCCCACGAGGGCCCGTACGGATGCTCGGCGACGGGCAGGAACTCGACGTGGGTGAATCCGAGGTCGGTCACGTACTCGACGAGTTCCCGCGCAAGGTCCCGATAATCCAGACCGGGGCGCCAGGAACCGAGGTGCACCTCGTAGATGGTCATCGGACCACGGTGCGGATCACGCTGTGCCCGCGCGAGCATCCACTCCCGATCGCTCCAGGTGTAGCCCGAGGCGAAGACAACGGAAGCGGTCGCCGGCGGAGTCTCGGCCGCGAGCGCGTAGGGGTCGGCCGTGTCACGCCCCACACCGTCGTCTCCCAGGATCCGGTACTTGTAGCGAGTTCCGACGCCGACGTCGGGGAGGAAGAGTTCCCAGACACCGGAGGCTCCGAGGCTGCGCATCGGAAACGCCCGCCCGTCCCAGTGGTCGAAGTCGCCGACGACGCGCACCCCGCGGGCATTCGGCGCCCAGACCGCGAAGGAGGTACCGGAGATCCCGTCGAGTGTCTGCGGGTGTGCGCCGAGTTTCGTCCAGATCTCCTCGTGGCGACCTTCGCTGATCAGATGCAGGTCGATCTCACCCAGGACCGGGAGAAACCGGTAGGGGTCATGTGCGGAGTGCACCTCGGGTCCATAGTGGACGTCGAAGTGGTAGTCGGGAACCACGGTCCCGGAGACGCGAGCGACCCAGAGATCCCCAACCTCGCGCTCCATCGCGATCACGTCATCAGGGAGCACGAGCGTGACGGAGTCGGCCCCCGGGCGCAGCGTGCGAATCGTCACCCATGTGGAGTCCGAGTGGGCACCGAGGATCGCGTGCGGATCGTGGTGGGCGCCGGCGAGGAGGCGCTCGATGTCGGGCGGGACGGTCGCCTTGGACGTCCGTGCCATGACACCAGCGTAGGGGGGCAACACAGTGTCCGGTGGACGGACAGCGAGAAGCATGCAAGTAATGCAACGCGATTACATCGCTCGTGGTGGTTGCGGTGCGATGTCCGGGTCGAACCGCGCACTACGGTGTCGGACGTGAAAGCGCTTCGTCGACTCAATGTCCGCAGCCCGCTCCCGGAGAATCTGCTTCCGCTGGAGGAACTGGCCCTCAACCTCCGCTGGTCCTGGAATTCGCCGACGCGCGATCTCTTCCGCGACATGGATCCCGCGACCTGGCGTCGATGCGATCACGATCCCGTGCGATTGCTCGGTGAAGTCTCGGGGGAACGCCTTGCCGAGCTGAGTGCTGACGAAGGCTTCGTCCGCCGCGTGGATGCGGCGCGTTC
>JBJTBD010000002.1:0-9627 GCA_046091195.1 Actinomycetota bacterium | reverse complement strand
CGAACCAATGCCTGCACCGGCACCCGCACCGGCACCCCAGCCCGATCCTGGTCCGAGCCCCGAACCGACACCTGCTCGGCATCAACGCCTCCCCTGGTGGAAGCGAGCGTGGAACGCGACCAAACGCGGCGTCCGACGGATTGGCTCTGGCATCTCGTCGATAGGTGCACGCATTCGTGGCTTCTTCGGTTTCTAGGAGAGCCGATCCTGTCTTGCTCCTTGCCAGTGTCAGACTTCACGCATGACCGTTTCCATTCGCGACATCGAGGCGGCAGAAGCCAGGTTGGGCGGGGTAATCCGTCTATTCCCCCCGGTGCGTGCTCGATGGTTGGAGGATCTGGTCGGTGGGCCCGTGTTCTTATTCACGGAAAACCTGCAGCGCGCAGGCTCCTTCAAGATTCGCGGTGCGTACAACTTCATCGCGCAATTGAGCGACGAGCAGAAGTCACGTGGAGTCGTTGCCGCGAGCGCCGGGAATCATGCCCAGGGCGTGGCCCTTGCCGCCTCGATGCTTGGAGTTCCTGCCACCGTATTCATGCCTGAGGAAGCATCGATACCGAAGGTGCAGGCAACCCGTGACTACGGGGCTGATGTCAGGTTCGCCGGATCGACGATCGACGAGTCCGTCAAGGCGGCCCTGGAGTTTGCGAAGGCCACGGGCGCCGTCTTGGTGCATCCCTACGACAGCGAGAACATCGTTGCCGGCCAAGGAACACTCGGGCTGGATATGGCTGCGAGCGTGCCGAACCTTCGCACCGCTGTGGTCTGCACCGGTGGAGGCGGTCTGCTTGCAGGCATCACGATCGCCCTCGCCGATCGTGCGCCGAACGTTCGCGTTGTCGGAGCCCAGGCCACGACGGCCGCTGCGTACCCTGCATCCCTCGCCGCTGGTCATCCGGTTCGCTTGGAGCAGATGGCCACCATGGCCGATGGCATTGCAGTGGGGCTGCCGGGTGATGTGCCATTCGGCGTGATCGCTGAGCACCGCATTCCGATCGTGACCGTCTCGGAGGACGAGATCTCCCGGGCCGTGGTGATGCTGCTCGAGCGCTCCAAGCTTTTGGTGGAACCGGGTGGGGCAGCTGCGACCGCAGCGGTCATGTCCAATCCCGGGGCCTATGAGCCTCCCGTCGCCATCACGTTGTCGGGTGGAAACGTGGATTCACTCGTATTGATGCGGATCCTGCGTCATGGCCTCGCAGCCGCAGAACGCTTCCTCACCCTCGTCGTCCGGGCACCCGATCGCCCAGGGAGCCTCGCCCGACTCCTGAACGAGATCCAGCGCATGCGCGCCAACGTCGTCGACGTCGATCACAACCGACTCGATCCGAGTCTGGGAGTGGACGAAGTGGAGATCGTCGTGGATGTGGAAACCAGGGGACCTGAGCACGCAGCAGAAGTCGTCGCTGAGATCACGGCCGCAGGGTTCAGCCTGGTCAGCCTCACGTGACTACTTCGTGCGCTTAGAACTTCCGAAGAGCTTGTTGTAAATCCAGGTCTTGGCCTTGTTGAGCATTCCCTGCGGTTGCTTCTTCTGGGCCCCCTTGAGATAGACGCCCTTGTCCACTGCGTCTGTGCGGTAGGCGCCCGACTCCACGCTTGCTTGGAGGTCTGAGGCGTCAGCCTTCTCGGCTAACTTCCCTCCCACCGCGGTTGCGGCACTGCCGACCTTCGACATCACCGCGCCTTTGGCCTGGATCGCCGCAGTAACGGGCCGTCCAACCTGGGTTGCCCCTGCGATCTGCTGGCCTATCGAGGAGGCGCTCACAGCCATCGCCGTCTTGTCGTCCCCTTGGTCGATGTAGTTCGTCGCATTGTTGCCCTGCACGACGTCCGCAGCCGTGCTTGTCTTTTTCCCGAAGGATCGAAGCCGCTGGCCGAAGCGCGAGAGTTTGCCGACCTGCGAGGGTGCAACAGCTGAGCCTGCGCTCACGGCCTCCGTTTGCTTCTCGCTCAACTCCTGCATGGGCATGCTGCGTGCGACCACACCGTGCGCGGCGAGGTTGTTGTTGGCTGGAACCCGTCGAAGCAGGGCCCGGAGGCGCTCCTTCTTGAGTTTGGACAGCTCCTCGGGTGATGCTCCTTCTGCTTTGCCTTTGGCCAATGCGTCGGACGCTGCCGTGGCAGCCCGCGCCGCATTCCGATTGCGGATCTGCGCCATCTTGTGAGAAGCCTGGACGTTGCTGTCCGAGGCCATCATCAGATTTCCGCCTGCCTCCGCCATGGTGCCCCCTGACTCCACCGATCCCTGAGGGTTGAAGCCCGTCGCAAGCCCAACCACTTTGCCGGCGATCTTGCCTCCGGTGGAATTCGCCATGTTCTGCGTGGTAATGCCACCACTTCGGAGCCCGCGGCCGATTTCACCTGTCTTTGACCCCATATCCATGTTCGCGCGGATGTTGGAGACACGTGTGTCAAGGGGACTTGTCACACCGTCTTGCTGAAGGTCCGCCGGAGCTTTGGCCTTCGGGTCGAGAACGGGCGCCCTGGTGCCTTCGTTCTCCAGTTTCGACTTCACGAAGTTGGTCGAATCCGTCGCGAACCCGGAAACCTTGTTCTTGGCGTCCTTCACCGACGACGCGACCCGGGACATCATGGAGGGGCGAGCTCGCTCCGCGGGTTCTGGTCCCTCGATCTCCATGGGCTCGAAGGCCGGACTGCTCGTGTTGGGCCGGTTCTTCGTGGACAGGTCCGACATCTCGACTTCCATCGGCTTCGCCCCTTGCGACACGCGCTCCTTCTCCGCGGAGGACGCGCCCGTGCCGGCCATCCGTTTACGCTAGCAAGGAATCCGCGGGGTCGTCCCCCAAAGTGGCCACCCCCTCAAGGGTGCCTGCGGTCACCGGGAATCCCCGGTGATCCATGGCGTACCGTCGCCCCCTGTGACAGCCGACCTCGCCGTGGATGCCCACGGGCTGGTGAAGACGTTCGGCGACGTCCGCGCCCTCGACGGTGTCGACCTCGTGGTGCCCCGCGGCACGGTCGTCGGCCTGCGCGGCCCGAATGGTTCTGGCAAGACCACAACCGTCCGGATACTCGCGACATTGCTCCAGGCAACCGCGGGCACCGCGAAGGTCAATGGGTTCGACGTGAAATCCCAGGCCGACGACGTACGTCGTTCGATCGGATTGACCGGCCAGTATGCGGCCGTCGATGAGTTCCTCACCGGCCGCGAGAACTTGATGATGTTCGGGGGTCTCTACCACCTGGATAAGGCCTATGTGACTGAACGCAGTGACGAACTCCTGGCCACCTTCGATCTCGTCGACGCCGCGGATCGCCCAGCCAAGACCTACTCCGGAGGCATGCGCCGCCGGCTCGACTTGGCCGCGAGCCTCATCGCCAAGCCGGGGATCCTCTTCCTCGATGAGCCGACGACGGGCCTGGACCCGCGATCGCGTATCGGACTTTGGAACGTCATGAAAGGACTGGTGGCCGAGGGCACCACTGTCCTCTTGACGACGCAGTACCTGGATGAGGCCGACCAACTCGCCGACGACATCGTCGTGCTCGACCACGGCAAGGTGATCGCGCACGGAACGTCGAGCGCATTGAAGGACGAGATCGGTGGCGACCGTCTTGAGGTCCGCCTGGCGCGGGAAGACCAGACATCGCAGGCGGTGTCGGCGCTCGTGCCGCTCGCGACCGGGGAGATCGTCACCCAGGATGGCCTCATCAGCGCGCCGATCACAGGAGGTTCCACCACGTTGATCGAAGCGGTGCGCGCGCTCGATGCGCAGCAGATCGAGGTGGACGACATTGCGTTGCGACGACCCACACTGGATGACGTGTTCTTGAGCCTTACCGGACATGCCACCGAAGATGAGACACCGGCTCCACCAAGTCGAAGCCGCCGTCGGGGACCGGTGCGTCGATGAGTACCGTCTACGCGAAGCGACCACCCCTGGGGTGGACTGTCCACGACTCGATCATCATCACGCGCGCCACGATCCTGGCGAGCTTCCGCATCCCGGAGGCCCTGTTCTTCCAGCTGATTCAGCCGGTCATCTTCGTGATCCTGTTCGCCTATGTCTTCGGGGGCGCTATCCCGATCCCGGGAGCTGATCCCACGTCCGCGCCAGACGCCAGCCTGTACCGGCAGTACCTGATGCCCGGCATCTTCGGTCAGACGGTGGCTTTCGCGGCCGCGGCCAGCACCGTCGGATTGGCCGAAGCGATGCAGCGCGGCATCATCGACCGGTATCGCGCCCTTCCCATGAGCCAGCCCGCCGCGCTCATCGGAAACACCATCGCGAATGCCCTACGCCAGATTCTGACTTTGACGGTCTTGAGTATCACGGGACTCATCGTCGGCTGGCGGATCAATGACGGTATCTGGAATGCGATCCTCGCCTACCTGTTGCTGTTGCTCTTCGCGTACACGGTCACCTGGGTGGGTGCCTTCGTGGGTCTCTCGGTGCGCAACAGCGAGACAGCCAGCACGGCAGGCCTGATCTGGATCTTCCCGCTCACGTTCCTATCGAATGCGTTCGTGCCGATCACTGCTCTGCCTACATGGCTGCAGTACTTCGCCGCCTACAATCCGATCTCGAGTTTGGTTCTCGCGTGCCGCGAATTGTTCGGGAATCCCATCGGAACGCAGCCGGACTTCTGGCCGCTGCAGAATCCTGTGGAGTACACGATCATCTCTTGCGCCGTCGTGATCGCAATCTTCGCACCACTCGCGGTGCGCAAGTTCCGCACTGCCGCCAGTCGCTAACCAGTGTAGGCAGCCACAGAAACGATCTCGACCGTCATGGTCTTGCCGTTCGCGAGTTCGTAGGCAGCGGAGTCGCCGACCTTCTTGCCCAGGACGGCGGCGCCGAGGGGAGAGGTGGGGGAGTACACCTCGAGTGAGGAGTGCGCAGCCTCCTCGCGCGAACCGAGCAGGAACGTCTCGACGTCGTCGAATGCGGTGAAGCGCACGGTGACGACCTTGCCGTGGGCGACTTCGTCGTCGGCGGATTCCGGCACGCCGATCTTCGAGTGCTCGATGAGGTGCGTGAGCTGACGGATGCGGGCCTCGTTCTTGCCCTGCTCCTCCTTGGCAGCGTGGTAGCCGCCGTTCTCCTTGAGGTCGCCCTCTTCCCGGGCGGCCTGGATGCGCTTGGTGATCTCCGTGCGGTGCGGGCCCGCACGGTCGGCGAGCTCCTCCACGAGGCGGTCGTACGCCTCCTGGGTCAGCCAGGTCACGTCAGTCACGGGCAAGGACTATACGTAGGGGCGTGTTGAATCGCGAGTTTCATTCCGTCCAGGGCTGATCGGGTGGGGCGATTCCCGGGGGAAACTGCGGGCCCGGCACACGAAGCTGATCGCCTGTGGCCACGCATTCCAAGACCTCCGCAGCGTAGGCGGGCGCCACGGTGCGGAGCCGGTACTCGACCAGTCGGTACGCCTCGCCCGCGGGCACGGGGACTTCCGCGTAACCCAGGTCGATGCGCTGCGAGTCCTGGGCTCGCACCACGCAGAGCGCATCGACCGTCGCAGGTGCCCGCACCTCGAAGGTCACATCGACACGCTCCGGGGATACCTCCGACCACGCCAACAGGCGGAACTGCACGCGGTCGGCGGTCAGGTTCAGCCAGACGAAAACCAGCCCGACGGTGAAGGCGACGATGAGGAGGCCCACCACGATGTAGCGCCCGACGGGGCGTCGGTCGAGTCCGTACCGGGCCTGCATCTCCGGGGAGAGTTGGTCCCTGCGGAACGGACTGGGCATGAATGGGAGACTAATCGGGTGAGCCCCCTCCGCCTGATGGCCGTGCACGCGCATCCCGACGACGAGGCCAGCAAAGGTGCTGCCACCACGGCCAAGTACGTGGACGAAGGCATGGAGGTCATGGTCGTCACCTGCACGGGTGGTGAGCGCGGTGATGTGTTGAACACCAAGGTGCAGGAGCTCGTGGATCTCCACGGCTTGTCCACGGTCCGCCAGCAGGAGATGAAGGCGGCGGCCGAAGTCCTCGGCATCCAGCATGTGTGGCTCGGCTTCGAGGACTCCGGGTTTCCCGAGGGCGACCCAAAGCCACCCCTTCCCACCGGGTGCTTCGCCGACCTTCCCTTGGAGCAGACGGTGCCCCGCCTTGTCGAGGTGATCCGTGAGTTTCGACCGCACGTGATCACGACCTACGACGAGAACGGCGGTTACCCGCATCCCGATCACATCCGCACGCATGAGATCACGATGGCTGCCGTGAAGGAAGCTGCGGATCCGGAACTCCATACCGAACTCAATCCGAACGCGCACCAGGTTGCGAAGGTCTACTACAACCAGCAGTTCACGAAGAAGAAGATCATGACCGTGCATCAGGCGATGCGTGATGCAGGCCTCGAGTCACCCTTCGGGGAGTGGATCACCAATTGGAGTGACCGCGAGGACCGCTGGCCCCAGGTGACCACGCGGGTGGATGCCGCCGACTACTTCCACATCCGCGACGCAGCACTTCTCGCCCACGCAACCCAAATCGATCCCGAGGGATTCTGGTTCGCGGTGCCTCGTGACCTGCAGCGCAGCATCTGGCCCACGGAGGAATTCGAACTGGCATTCAGCACGCTTCCACCTTCCGCAGATCCAGCCCGCGGGATCTACGAGGACGACCTGTTCACCGGATTGCGAGGCTGACATGAGTGCTTTCGTGATCCTGGCTCGCGGTGAGGAATCGGACCTAGCGCGGGTGATCGACGGCGCCGGACCGATCACCGGACTCTTCGTCCTGCTCCTCGGCGCGGGCATCTTCGTGCTGTGGAAGAGCATGAACCGGCAACTGAAAAAGGTAGATGCGAATCTCCCGAAGGGCCCCGAGGACGAGCGCGAGGCGTACGACGAGGAACTCACGGAGGAAGCGGTCACGCGAGGCGAGGATGAGCAGGGGTAGCTCCCTGCGGAGCACTGCGCTGTCCTCCCGGGGGATCGTCGCCCTGGTCGCTGCGCTCGCAGCTGCAACGGCATGTGTCTTCCTGGGAATCTGGCAGTGGGACCGAACCGAGGACATCCTCGCGGCGGAGCGAGCGGCAGCGTCCGATCCGGTCCCGCTCACGCAATTGGTGAACGACGACGGGACGTGGGATAACCAGAACATCGGTCGTCCCGTAATCCTCGACGGTGCGTTCACGAACGACGAGGTGCTCATTCCCAACCGGGAGTTCGAGGGCCAGCGGGGAACCTGGACCGTCACTCGGTTCGCACTCGATGACGGTCGCAGCATCGCCGTGACACGCGGATTCCTCCCCGACGGCGTTGTCTCCCCACCGATCCTCACGTCGCCGACGCAGGTGGAGGGTCTGCTCCACCCCAATGAGGAGTTCTACGAAGGGGCCAATCAGGCCGGATCGATTGTCACTGTGGATGCCACGTCGCTCGGGGTCGAATGGGGTACACCGCTCATCCCGGGCTACGTGATGATGCAGGAATTGGATCCGACGCTGCTCGCCGCTGATGCTCCGGCACCGGTTATCCTGCCTCCCACCGTTCAGGTGGGGGATGTGCCCTTCCCGCTCCAGAATTTCGTCTACGCCTGGCAATGGTGGGTGTTCGGCGCCTTCGCCATCGCGGTGTACGCCTGGTGGTTGTGGCGTGAGGCGCGGCCGCGAATCCCTGTGAGCTCCTGAAAGTTTGTCCGGGGAAACTACCGTTCAGGCAAGCCTTTGACGACGGCCAGCATTAGTTTCGATGCTCCGATGTGACAGTGATCAATCGCTGGCATTGCTGTAGGTTTTCGGCGTGATCACGGTGATGGGTGAAGCCCTCATCGACATCATCGTCGACCCTGAGGGCGAAGTCACATCCGTTGTTGGGGGTGCGCCCCTCAATACCGCACGCACCATCGCGCGTCTCGGCGAGCAGGCATCGTTCTTGGGCGGCGTGTCCACGGACTCATTCGGCCAGAGGATCCTGCGCATGCTGACGGCCGATGGCGTGACCCTGGCACTCGGGCGCCAGGTGCCTGAGCCGAGCACCTTGGCAATCGCACAGATCGATGCATCCGGCGCCGCGAGTTACCGCTTCATGCTCGAAGGGACGTCGGCGGCGGCGGTGACCGCCGAGATGGCTTTGGCGTGCATGGGTCCGGATGTTTCGGTGATCCATGTGGGCACGCTCGGGCTCGTGCTCGAGCCACTCGCGTCCGCATCCGCCGCGATTGTGGCTGCAGCCCGGGACGATCAACTCGTGATGGTGGATCCCAACTGCAGACCATCGGTGATGACGTCGTCGGAGGTATTCGACCGAACCTTGGCGTCGGTGTTGACCCGTGCAGATGTGGTCAAGGTCAGTGGTGACGACCTCGCCGTCATGTTCCCAGGTGAACGTCCAGCGACAGCAGCGGAGCAGATCCATATGCGCACCGGAGCCACCGTGCTGTTCACCGACGCGGCAGACGCGGTTCGGGTGACCTGCGCCGGTGGATCGAATGTTCTTGCCGTGCCAGTGGTCCCTGTGGTGGACACGGTTGGTGCGGGTGACTCGTTCAGTGGGGGCTTCCTGGTGCACTGGGTGCGCAACGGGTGGGGACGTCAGGACCTGACTGACCTCGACAAGGTGTCAGCGGCAGCGGAGTTCGGTATCCGTGTGGCGGGGATCACGTGCCAGCGGGCGGGCGCGGAACCTCCGTTCGCGAGTGAACTCTGAAGCGAATAGCGTCAGGTCCATGAAGGGAATCCCTGGGGCGTTGCTGCGCTTCCGCATCATGGCGTGGATCACCGGTGTGGTGCTCGCCACCGGATTCGTGTGGATGGTCATCCTCATCATCGGATGGATGGGCGAAGGGAATTCATTCACCTCGTTCTTCTCCGGTGACGGCAACCGACCATCGCTATACAGCATCCTGTGGATCGCGCACGGGTGGCTCTACTTCATCTACCTGATCGTCGCGGTCGATCTGTGCTTCCGCATGCGCCTCCACCTCGGCAAGACGGTGTTGATGCTGCTGGCGGGAACGGTCCCGTTCATGTCCTTCGTGGCGGATTCGTGGGTGCACCGCTACGTCAGGGAGCGGGCCCTCAGTAATTGATGTGGTGATGCTAAGATGCGGTGATGCGAACGACCCTCGAGTTGGGAGATGACGTCATCGCCGCGGCGCGAGCCCTGAGCCACGAGTCAGGTGTGTCTCTCGGCGCGGCCGTTACTGAATTGGCACGTCGAGGATTGGCACCGAGGATTGTGGACAGCAATTTCCCGACCTTCGATGTCGCGCCGGATACTCCGGTGATGACCCCCGCCATGGTTCGCGAAGCGCTCGAGGAGTGAGTTCGCTCCTGGACGTGAATGTCCTCCTCGCTCTCGCCTGGCCAAACCACGTGCATCATCAGGCGGCGCGACGGTGGTTCGATGGCGAGCACCAACGGGGATGGAGCACGTGTCCGCTGACCGAGTCCGGCTTCGTGAGAGTGTCAAGTAATCACCGAGTAACTCCGGATGCACGCACTCCCGGAGAGGCGGCGCTCCTGCTGCACATGATTTGTCGGCAACCAGGTCACACATTCGTGGAAGACTCCATCAGTCTTGCCCGTGATTTCGACATCATTGCCAAGTCGATTGTTGGGAGTTCACTCGTCACAGATCTTCATTTGACGCTGATCGCGAGGTCATCAGGATCCGGGCTCGTCACCTTCGATAAGGGTGCAGCTCAG
>JBJTBD010000001.1:0-15880 GCA_046091195.1 Actinomycetota bacterium | reverse complement strand
AGAAGGAGACGTCGGAAACGCAGTTGCACAGCATACTCGTCGCACATGCCCTGGCCCAGGGGTCGGTCTTGAGCATGGGTCGTTCCCGGGACGACATCCACGATGGAACGCCCGATCTCGTGCCGCACCGCGTGATAGCCGGCAACACGCCTGTCACGATGCTCATGACACGCGCTCTGACTCCGTACTCCTTGGGCGCCTTGATCTCCCTCTACGAGCACATGGTCTTTGTGCAGGGAGCAGTGTGGGGGATCAACTCATTCGACCAGTGGGGAGTGGAGTACGGCAAGGTGGTCGCGCAGGGAATCGAATCGGACATCGATGCCCGAATCTGGGACGATTCAGAACTGGACGAGCCGACCCGCCAGTCGCTTCGTCTCTACTTGGAGCTTCGCGCGAAGGATTAAGCGCTCCCGCGACGGCGTAGGTAGCGCTCAAACTCCTTCGCGATCGCCTCCCCGGAGGCCTCCGGTAATTCGGTGGTGTCGCGGGCTTCCTCCAACTGACGCACGTACTCGGCGACTTCCTCATCATCCTCAGCGAGTTCGTTCACTCCCGTCTCCCAGGCGCGGGCCTCTTCGACGAGCTCGTCCAGCGGGACCGGGATATCGAGGAGGTCTTCGACACGACGTACCAGCGCAAGGGTCGCCTTGGGGGAGGGTGCCTGCGAGACGTAGTGCGGGATGGCGGCCCACAGGGAGACGGCGGGAATCCCAAAGCGCTCGCATGCTTCCTGCAAAACACCCACGATCCCCGTCGGACCCTCGTACGTGGAGGGCTCCATGCCCAGCTCTTCACGAAGCGCGGGATCGGTGCACGAGCCTGTGACCGGCACGGGCCGGCTATGCGGGTTATCCGAGAGGAGGGCGGCCAGTGTGACGAAAAGCGAGATTTTGAGTTCGGCAGCCAGACCGAGGAGCTCCCGGGAGAACTGCTGCCATTTCATGTTCGGTTCGATGCCTTGAACCAGCACGACATCACGCGGAAAGAGCGGTGCCCGCGCCACGTACAACCGCGTGGTCGGCCACTGCAATTGGCGAACCCCCGCGGCGTCGAGGGAAATCAGCGGTCTCGTGACTTGGTAGTCGTAGTACTCCTCCGAGTCCAACTCGGTCAGGGGCTCCGCCGACCACACCTCACGCAGGTGAGCGATGGCGGCGGACGCTGCCTCGCCGGCGTCGTTCCACCCCTCGAACGCGGCGATCATGACCGGATCGGTCAGGGCCGGCAGGTCATCGAAGTCGATCATGCAACTCCCACATGTCCACCAGCCTAGGCCGTGTCGCGGTCCTCGTGCTGTGCACGGAGAATTGAGGGGAACTACGCTCGACCCGCTATGCCGACACACCTACCAACCACGGGTCCGGGGTCGCTCCGAGACGCCTGGTCCACACGTGTGGTCGTGGCAGACGGGGCAATGGGCACCATGCTCCAGGCCCGCAACCCCACCCCGGAGGACTTTCAGGGTCACGAAGGCTGCAACGAGATTCTCAACGTGACTCGTCCCGACATCGTCGCGGATGTCCACCGTGCCTATCTCGAGGTGGGTGCGGACAGCGTTGAGACCAACACGTTCGGAGCCAACCTCGCGAACCTGTCGGAATACGACATCCCCGAGCGGATCTATGAATTGGCCCATGCCGGTGCGGCGATTGCGCGCGGAGTCGCGGACGAGTGGTCGACGTCGGATCGACCTCGCTGGGTACTCGGCTCCGTGGGCCCCGGCACGAAACTCCCCTCACTCGGGCACGTGCACTACCGCCAGCTGCGCGACACATACGAGACCCAGGTGCGCGGTCTCATCGACGGTGGGGTTGATGCGATCCTCATCGAGACTGCTCAAGACCTGCTGCAAGCGAAGGCCGCCCTCATCGGTGCACGCCGCGCGCTCACGGCCGCAGGACTCGACCTCCCCGTGATTGCGCAGGTCACGGTCGAAACCACGGGAACGATGCTTCTCGGATCGGAAATCGGGGCAGCGCTCACGGCACTCGAACCACTCGGTATCGATGTCATCGGGCTGAATTGCGCCACGGGCCCCCTGGAGATGAGCGAGCACCTGAGGACCCTCAGCCAGCAGACTCGAATCTGCCTGTCCGCGATGCCCAACGCCGGGTTGCCCATCGTGACCGCACAGGGTGCGTACTACCCCCTCACGCCGGAGGAATTGGCCACAGCTCACGAGACGTTCGTCCGCGACTACGGCCTCTCCCTCGTAGGAGGTTGCTGCGGCACCACCCCCGAGCACATTGCGGCCGTGGTCGAGCGCGTATCCCACCTCGCGCTGCCGGAGAGACACCCACGTCCGGTCGCCGCCGTGAGCAGTCTGTACCAGCAGGTACCGCTTGTTCAGGATTCCACGTATCTGTCCATTGGCGAGCGCACCAATGCGAACGGCTCCAAGGCATTCCGCGAGGCCATGCTCGGTCAGGATGTCGAGCAGTGCGTGGAGATCGCCCGAGATCAGATCCGTGATGGTGCGCTTGTCCTCGACCTCTGTGTCGACTACGTGGGCCGCGACGGCGTCGCCGACATGTCCGAGATCGCCTACCGCATGGCGACATCCTCAACCCTGCCGCTCATGCTCGACTCCACAGAACCCGATGTCCTGGAAGCCGGGCTCGAGCGCCTTGGGGGGCGTTCGATCATCAACTCCGTCAACTTCGAGGACGGGGATGGACCGGAGTCTCGCTTCGCGCGAACTCTGCCCCTGGTCGTCGAGCATGGAGCCGCCGTGGTGGCGCTCACGATCGACGAGGAAGGACAGGCGCGCACCGCGGAATGGAAGACCCGGGTTGCCACCCGGTTGATCCACGATCTCACCAGCGAATGGGGGTTGAGGACCTCGGACATCCTTGTCGATCCGCTCACGTTCCCCATCGCCACGGGGCAGGAGGAGACACGACGAGATGGCATCGAGACCATCGAAGCGATCCGGGAGATTCATCGATTGTTCCCCGATGTCAACACCGTCGTGGGGCTCTCCAACGTGTCCTTCGGGTTGAACCCGGCTGCGCGCCAGGTGCTGAATTCAGTGTTTCTCCACGAGTGTGCGGAGGCCGGTCTCACATCCGCGATCGTCCACGCATCGAAGATCCTCCCGATGAATCGGATCGACCCCGAACATCGAGCCGTCGCCCTCGACCTGGTCTACGACCGCCGTGAGTACGACGACTCGGGCAATGTGACCTACGACCCCCTCCAGCGATTCCTGGAACTATTCGAGGGAGCGGAGTCGACGTCCCTCCGCGCATCCAAGGCCGAGGAGCTCGCTGGTCTTCCCGTGCGGGAGAGGTTGCAGCGCCGCATCATCGACGGCGAACGACAGGGCCTGGATGACGACCTGGCACTGGCGCTGCAGGAGATGTCAGCCCTGGAGATCGTCAACGATCATCTTCTTGCGGGCATGAAGGTCGTAGGTGATCTCTTCGGATCCGGGGAGATGCAACTTCCCTTCGTTCTTCAAAGCGCGGAAGTTATGAAGAACGCGGTGGCCTATCTCGAACCATTCATGGAGCGCACGGATGAATCAGGCAAGGGCACGATGGTCCTCGCAACGGTCAAGGGAGACGTTCACGATATTGGCAAGAACCTCGTAGACATCATCCTCACTAACAATGGGTACAACGTCGTCAACATCGGCATCAAGCAGCCCGTCGCCGCGATCATCGAAGCGGCCCAGGAACACAAGGCGGATGTCATCGGCATGAGCGGTCTTCTCGTGAAGAGCACCGTGATCATGAAGGAGAACCTCGAGGAGATGAACGCTCGCGGCATAGCCGCGGAGCTCCCCGTGATTCTTGGTGGTGCCGCCCTGACGCGCGCATATGTCGAGCAGGACCTCGCCGAGTTGTATCTCGGGGACGTCCGCTACGCCCGCGATGCTTTCGAAGGTCTCGCACTCATGGACATCATCATGGCGATCAAGCGGGGCGAGGAGGGCGCACAGTTGCCCGAGCCACGCCAGCGTCGGGTTCGCACCTCCTCGGCCGCTCGGGTGAGTGATGTCGACGTGCCGGAGCGCTCGGATGTGACGATCGACAATCCGGTTCCGGCGCCTCCCTTCTGGGGCGACCGAATCGTCCGCGGGATACCGCTCTCGGAGTATCTGCCCTACCTGGACGAGCGAGCCCTGTTCATGGGGCAGTGGGGGCTGAAGTCCGCCCGCGGTGACGGTCCGAGCTATGAGGAACTCGTGGAATCCGAAGGTCGCCCGCGACTGCGCTACTGGATCGATCGGATTCAGACGGAGGCGATGATCGAGCCCGCCGTTGTCTATGGCTACTTTCCCTGTGTGTCGCATGGGGACACCCTCGACGTCTACGAGGCCACGGGCGCATCCGTGGCCGCCACGTTCACCTTCCCGCGTCAGCGCCGAGGCAGGTTCCTCTGTCTCTCAGACTTCTTCCGCCCGGCATCAACGGGGGAGCGGGATGTCGTAGCCCTCGACGTCGTGACCATGGGCAACGCGGCATCCCAGGCCACCGCCCGGCTCTTCGAACAGGACGCATACCGCGACTACCTCGAACTCCATGGACTCAGCGTTCAACTCACCGAGGCTCTGGCCGAGTACTGGCATTCGCGTGTGCGCGCGGAGCTCGGGTTCGGTGACGAAGACGAGCACGACATGGACATTCTCATCAGCAAGCAGGGCTACCGGGGGTCTCGGTACTCGTTCGGCTATCCCGCGTGTCCCGATCTCGAGTTGCAGGTCGGACTCTTCGAACTTCTGAGCCCGGAGCGCATCGGTGTGGAACTCTCCGAGGAGTTTCAGATCCACCCCGAGCAGTCGACGAGCGCGATCATCGTGCACCACCCGGAGGCGAAGTACTTCAACGCGGTCTGATCAGGCTCTATCGCGGCCGTGGGTCTCCACGACCTCCTCGACCCCCGGGAATGGGGGCGGGGAGCCATCGAATGCGGGACAGAACTCCCGGAACGAGCACCAGTCGCAGAGTTTCGATGGGTTGGGAGTGAATCCTTCGACGACCGCGACGCCGATTGCAGCGCGAATTGCCAGGATCGTCGCCTCAGTCGCCATGAGCTGTTCCTCAGAGGGCTCGAGTCGCAATGTACGTCCATCCCCGAGGTACATCAACTGCAGCATGCTTGGCACGGTGCCGGTGGAGCGCCACCACATCAGTGCATAGAAGCGCATTTGGAACATGGCCTTGGCTTCGAACTTTGGCCCCGGCGCACGGCCCGTCTTGTAATCGACGATGCGAACCCGCCCGTCCGGTGCGATCTCGACACGATCGATGAATCCGCGACCTACGAATCCCGGCTCCAACTCGGCGCTGATCGCCATTTCGCGGGCATGCGGGGTGATGCGACGCGGATCCTCGAGGGTGAAATAGGTCTCCACGAGCGGATACACGGGTCTGAGAATCGCTTCGCAGAGCTGCTCAGCATCGAGGTCATCCCTCATGCCCGCGCTGAGTGCTTCATACGCATCAACATCTGAGACACGCAGTGCGATCAGCGCGTCACGGAGGAGGTCACGCGTGGCGTGCAGGGTTCGCTCACCCGGGGGGAGATCCATCATCTCCTCGAGAGTGGAGTGGACCAGGGTTCCGCGTATCGCAGCCGACGAGGGAGCCTCGGGGAGTCGGTCGATTGATCTCAATCGGAACAGGAGAGGGCAATTCTGGAAGTCACTTGCGCGTGAAGGGGACAGGGATCGGGGATATCCGATGTCCCCGGCTGCGCGCGCATCCACTCGAGCACACTAGTGACGGATAGGGTCCTCGGGTGGCGCGTCGTCCCAGCCATCCCGCAGCACCGACAGATCCCGTTGACCCGCGAGTGATCCGCGGACCCCGACTGTCATCGGGGGAAGTCGTGCACCTCCTAGATCCACGGGGAAACAAGTACACGATCACTCTGGAATCAGGGAAAGCACTCCACACTCATCGTGGCCAGATCGAGCATGATTCCCTCATCGGCCTGGCTCCAGGCGTCACCGTGCACTCCACCAAGGACGTGGAGTTCCTGGTCATGAGGCCACAGCTGGATGACTACGTCCTGGGGATGCCCAGGGGCGCGGCGGTCGTCTACCCGAAGGATGCCGCGCGGATCGTCGCACTGGCCGACGTCGGAGATGGCTCGTCCGTTATCGAAGCCGGCGCTGGGTCCGGTGCCCTGACCTGCTACCTGGTGCGCGCGGCTGGATCGCACGGTCGAGTCCTGTCGATCGAAGCCCGCGCGGATTTCGCGGACATAGCGACCGAGAACGTGCGTCGTTGGTTCGGGGGTACGCCGCGTACCTGGTCCATCCAGGTGGGCACCTTTCAAGACGTGGCGCCGGGTGTCCCCGCGGAGAGCGCCAACGCCGTAGTGCTCGACATGTTGGCACCCTGGGAGTGTCTCCCCGCTGCGGACCACGTCCTCGCACCCGGGGGGGCCCTCGTCGTGTACGTCGCGACCACCACCCAGATGTCCCGGGTGGTGGAGGAGATGAGGACGAGCGGCCGATGGGTGGAGCCGCGGGCAGAGGAGTTGATGCTGCGCACCTGGCATCTGGACGGACTGGCCGTGCGACCCGATCATCGCATGAACGGACACACGGGATTCCTGGTGTCCACGCGCCGCATGGCCCCCCACTCAGCGCCGCCCCGCCGGCACCGGCGACCGGCGCCGGGGGCGTATGGATCTGACTACTCGGGTCCGGGGGCGATGGAGTCACCCGGCGATTAGAGTCACAGAGTCGAAGGGAGCATCCTGGGCGCCGAGAACCCGGCCAGTCGCATGAACGAGCTGGAGACGAACCTTGCGCACGTACGCGGGGAATTGGCGGCCCAACGTGACCACAATGCGCGACTGATCTCCACACTGCGCGAGGCCCGGGAGCAAATCGTCACCCTCAAGCAGGAACTCGACAGGCTGGCACAGCCCCCGAATGGGTATGGAACCTTCATCTCTCGTCACGAGGACAACACCATCGACATTAGCCTCGCGGGACGGAAGATGCGGGTCACGGCGTCGCCCACCATCGACGTGGGGGCACTACGCCCCGGACAGGAACTCGTGGTGAACGAAGCCATGAACGTGGTCGACGTTCGCGAGTTCGAGTCCGTGGGCGAGATCGTTACCCTCAAGGAGCGCCTCAGTGACGGGCGGGCACTCGTCGTCGGACACACCGACGACGAGCGCGTTGTCCGGCTCGCCGGAAGCCTTAACGGCGTCCAGCTCCGCGCTGGCGACGCGCTCCTGTGTGACATCCGAAGCAACTACGCCATCGAGCGAGTGCCCAAGGCAGAAGTCGAGGAGCTCATCCTCGAGGAGGTCCCCAACATCCAGTACGAGGACATCGGAGGCCTCCGCGATCAGATCGAAGCAATACGCGATGCCGTCGAATTGCCCTTCCTCCATGCAGACCTCTTCGCCGAACACCATCTCAAGGCGCCGAAGGGGATCCTGCTCTATGGGCCTCCGGGATGTGGCAAGACACTGATCGCGAAAGCCGTCGCGAACTCCCTTGCCCGGAAGGTCGCCGAGCGCACCGGCCGCGAAGAAACCCGATCCTTCTTCCTGAACATCAAGGGTCCCGAGCTGCTCAACAAGTACGTCGGCGAGACAGAGCGGCATATCCGACTCGTGTTCCAGCGCGCCCGCGAGAAGGCATCCGAGGGTCTGCCCGTGATCGTGTTCTTCGATGAAATGGATTCTCTGTTCCGCACACGGGGTACGGGTGTGAGCAGCGATGTGGAAAACACGATCGTTCCGCAGCTGCTGAGTGAAATCGATGGCGTGGAGACCCTCGAAAACGTCATAGTCATTGGCGCCTCGAACCGCGAAGACATGATCGATCCGGCAATTCTCCGGCCGGGGCGGCTCGATGTGAAGATCAAGATCCAGCGACCGGATGCGGAAGGTGCTCGGGAAATTCTCTCCAAGTACCTGACACCCGATGTTCCACTCCATTCCGAGGACATCCGGGAGAACGGCGATGATCGCAACGTCACGTGCGCGAATATGATCCAGCGCGCGGTCGAGCAGATGTACTCGGAGAGTGAAGACAATCGCTTCCTCGAGGTGACGTACGCGAACGGCGACAAGGAAATCCTCTACTTCAAGGACTTCAACTCGGGAGCCATGCTGGAGAACATTGTCGCTCGAGCGAAGAAGAGTGCCATCAAAGCGTTCCTCGACACAGGGGAAAAGGGCATTCGAGTCCAACACCTCCTCGAGGCCTGCATTGACGAGTTCCGCGAAAATGAAGACCTCCCGAACACCACCAATCCAGACGACTGGGCGCGGATCTCCGGGAAGAAGGGCGAACGGATCGTCTTCATCCGCACACTCATCCAGGGGAAGAAGGGTGCAGAAGCGGGTCGATCCATCGACACCGTCTCGCACACGGGCCAGTACCTGTGAGTAGCGCGCCAGGAGGCGCGACATGAGCGTCCACCGGATCATGGGGATCGAGACCGAGTACGGAATCTCGGTCACAGGGCAACCATCGATGAATGCCATGGTCGCCTCGAGCCACATCGTGAACGCCTACGCGTCGCTGGTGGGCGCAGTTGGCGCCACCCGGCCCCGCTGGGACTACGAGCTCGAGTCACCACTCCGGGATGCCCGCGGATTCGACATCTCACGGGCGGACGCGGACCCCAGCCAACTGACCGACGAGGACCTCGGGCTCGCGAATGTCATTCTCACCAACGGTGCGCGGCTGTATGTCGACCATGCCCACCCGGAGTATTCAAGCCCGGAGGTAACCAACCCACGGGACGCGGTGATCTGGGATCGAGCAGGAGCCGTGATTATGCATCGCGCAGCCAACCTGGCCCAGGCGGCAACGGGTATGCAGTTCCTGCTCTATAAGAACAACACCGACAACAAGGGTGTTTCCTACGGGTGCCACGAGAACTACCTCATGCGTCGAGAGACACCCTTCACGTCAATCACGAACGCCTTGATCCCGTTCTTCATCACTCGACAGATATTCACGGGTGCCGGACGCCTCGGCCGGGGCCAGGATGGGTCCAGCGTGGGCTTCCAGTTGAGCCAGCGGGCGGACTTCTTCGAGGTCGAGGTAGGCCTCGAAACAACCCTGAAGCGGCCCATCATCAACACCCGCGATGAGCCTCACGCGGATCCCGAGCGCTACCGCAGGCTTCACGTCATCGTCGGGGATGCGAATCTCAGTGACACTGCCACGTACCTGAAGATGGGCAGCACCGCCATCGTGTTGGCGATGATCGAGGCCGGAGTGCCGGAGATCCTGGGTCTGATGCCCGCCCAGCCCGTGCGAGAGATGCACGCAGTGTCCTACGACTACGACCTCGAGCATCTCGTCGCCTTGGAGCGCGGCCGGTCCATGACGGCACTCGAGATTCAGGCTGTCTTCCTCGAGGCCGCCTGGACGTTCTGTGACGGACCTCTCGGGATTGACGAACAGACAAAGGACGTTCTGGTGCTGTGGGAGAGGACCCTCGACTTCTTGATTAATGATCGGGCCGCGGCTGCACACACGGTCGATTGGTGTGCCAAGTTGGCGTTGATGGAGGGGTATCGGCGTAGGGACGGGCTCTCCTGGACGGATCCACGATTGGCACTGATCGATCTGCAGTACTCCGACATGCGTCCTGAGAAGGGCCTTGCGTACCAGCTCGAAAGGCGTGGGTCCCTTGCGCGGATGGTTTCCGACGACGAGGTTGCCCATGCCGTTGCGCGTCCCCCCCGGGACACGCGAGCCTTCTTCCGCGGTGAGTGCATGCGCCGTTACCCCGACAACATCGCCGCGGCCGCTTGGGACTCGGTGGTCTTCGATCTTCCCGAGGCCGAAACCCTGCTCCGCGTCCCGACCATGGAGCCCACCCGAGGGACGGCCGCGCACGTCGAGCACCTACTCGATCGCGCCACGACTGCGGGTGCGCTGGTGCGTCTCCTGCAAGGTGACGAGGCCGCCCCCGAGTAGGGGAGTTAGCCTTCTGTCATGGCCGCCCAGGAGAGCACGAGCAAGCGATCGAAATCACCCACAGCCCAGGACGAGGACGTTCTCGCGTCCCAGATCGACACGTCGGCCCTGGATGCCGACGTCGACGCGATCCTCGATGAGATCGACGAGGTGCTCGAGGAGAACGCGGAGGACTTTGTGAAGTCCTTCGTGCAGAAGGGTGGACAGTGAGGCAGAACGACGGCTTCAGCCAGGCATTTCGCGCCTCGGACACCGTCTCCTTCGCCGACTTCCTCGGACGGGTGTCCCCGACAGCACCTCTGGGAGATTCCCCCTCCCATGATCCCGGAATCGTCCACGGGACGACCATCGTCGCGCTGCGGTGCTCGGGTGGAGTCATCATGGCCGGCGACCGCCGAGCAACGATGGGCAATTACATCGCGCAGAAGGACATCGAGAAGGTCTTCCCGGCAGACGATCTCTCCGTTGTCGGCATCGCAGGGACGGCGGGAATCGGCGTAGAGCTCGTCCGACTCTTCTGCGTCGAACTCGAGCACTACGAGAAGATCGAGGGCTTCCCCCTTTCCCTTGAGGGCAAGGCAAACCGCTTGGCGAGCCTGTTGCGCACCAACCTCGGGCTCGCCATGCAGGGGCTCGCAGCCGTCCCGCTCTTCGCTGGTTTCGACCCCCGTAGTGACCGCGGCCGGATTTTCTCCTACGACGTCACGGGTGGACGCTTCGAGGAACACGACTTCTATGCCGTCGGATCGGGCTCCACATTCGCTCGGGGCTCGTTGAAGAAGCTCTATCGCCGCGATATCGACTGCTCCCTCGCGGTGCAGGTCGCACTCGAGGCGCTCTTCGATGCCGCGGATGACGACAGCGCAACGGGCGGGCCCGACCCTGCTCGTGGGATATATCCCGTGATCGCACGTGTCACGCGTGACGGCGTCACCATGCTTGACGACACCGAGGTGGGTCCCCGAGTCGCACGCATGCTCGCCCTGCGTCAGGTGAATCCCGATGGGCCGACCGTGACGGTTGGGGGTGAGTCATGAGCGTTCCGTTCTACGTGTCACCCGAACAGATCATGAAGGACAAGGCGGACTTCGCGCGCAAGGGCATTGCGCGGGGGAGGAGCGTCGTGGTTCTGCAAGCCGATGCGGGCATCCTCTTCGTTGCCGAGAATCCGTCCAAGGCGTTACACAAGATTAGTGAGATCTACGACCGGATCGGCTTCGCGGCTGTGGGGAAATACAACGAGTTCGAGAACCTCCGGGTTGCAGGGATCCGCCTCGCAGACTTGCGCGGCTACAGCTACGACCGCTCGGATGTGACGGGACGTGGTTTGGCCAATGCCTACGCGCAGACCCTGGGTTCGATCTTCACCGAGACAACGAAGCCCTACGAGGTCGAAATCGTCGTGGCGGAACTCGGCGGCACGGACGACAGCGATCAAATCTACCGATTGACCTTCGATGGTTCAGTCGCCGATGAGCAGGGCTACGTCGCCATGGGCGGCCTTGCCGATGCGATCTCCACGTATCTCCGCGAGCATTGGACCCCGGGGGGGTCGCTCGGCAGCAACCTGCGCCTCGCAGTTGCCGCACTCGACGCACATGGTGCGGAGCAACCGCGCACCCTGACGCCCGAGAACCTCGAGGTGGCGATGCTCGATCGCGCCCGAGCACGACGAACGTTCCGCCGGCTCGATGACGCCGAGGTGGCCGCGCTTCTTATCGCGGACTCCTGATCACCACGTAGGCTCGCGATGTGGAACGGCGCATCTTCGGCATCGAGACCGAGTTCGGGGTCACCTGCACGTTCCGAGGCCAGCGCAGGCTGAGCCCCGACGAGGTCGCCCGTTACCTGTTCCGCCGCGTGGTGTCGTGGGGACGCAGCAGCAATGTCTTTCTACGCAATGGCTCCCGCCTCTACCTTGATGTGGGGTCGCACCCCGAGTACGCGACCGCCGAGTGCGACTCGATGACGCAACTGATCGCCCATGACAGGGCGGGCGAAAGGATTCTCGAGGGACTCTGCGTCGACGCCGAGCACCGCCTACGCGAAGAGGGCATCAACGGTGACATATACCTCTTCAAGAACAACACGGACTCCGCGGGGAATTCCTATGGGTGTCACGAGAACTTCCTCGTGGAACGCAGCGTCGATTTCCCCGCTCTGGCCGAGGGGTTCATCCCATTCCTGATCTCCCGGCAGGTGATTGCGGGAGCCGGAAAGGTCCTGCAGACACCGCGTGGGTCTTTGTACTCGCTCAGTCAACGCGCGGACCACATCTGGGAGGGAGTCTCGAGCGCTACCACCCGGTCCCGACCCATCATCAACACCCGCGATGAGCCCCATGCCGATGCGGACCTCTACCGCCGGCTCCACGTCATCGTCGGGGATAGCAATATGAGCGAGACCACCACCATGGTGAAGGTGGAGAGCGCGGATCTTGTTCTTCGAATGCTCGAATCCGGGACGGTGATGCGGGACATGAGCTTGGAGAACCCCATCCGCGCGATCCGTGAGATCAGCCACGACATGACGGGGCAACAGAAGGTTCGGCTCGCCAACGGCCGTGAGATCTCGGCTCTCGAGATGCAGAGCGAGTACTTCGAGAAGGTCTCGACCTTCGTGGATCGCCGGAATCTCCGGCAGGTACCGGTGGTTGCCCGCACGATGGAACTCTGGGAACGCACGATCAAAGCCGTAGGGGCCCAGGACATTTCTCTCATCGACCGTGAGATCGATTGGGCCATCAAGTTGAGGCTGATCGACCGCTACATGGCGAAGCACAACCTCACGCTCACCTCTGCGAAAGTTGCGCAGCTAGACCTCGCTTACCACGACATCAATCGCACACGCGGCCTCTACTACCTGCTGGAGCGTCGCGGGTTGGTCGATCGCGTCATCACGGATCTGGACGTGTTCGAGGCCAAGGTGACACCGCCCCAGACAACCCGGGCAAAGTTGCGCGGTGACTTCGTACGCCGTGCCCAGGAGAGGCGACGAGACTTCACGGTCGACTGGGTACACCTGAAACTCAATGACCAAGCACAGCGCACGGTCCTGTGCAAGGACCCATTCGTGTCTGTGGATGAGCGCGTGGAGCGCCTGATCGCGAGTATGTGATGTTTGTTAGGGTCATCGGGTGAAGAGACTCGCGATCGTCCTGCTCGCACCGCTGTTCCTCGTGGCCTGCTCGCAGAGCACTGAGCCTGCCGATGAGGCGGCGGCTGCAGCGCCCGATGCAGCGGAGTGGGTGACATCCGACTGCACGAGCCTGACCGAGATTGTCGAGGACACCACGGCACTGGGGGAGGCTGACCTCAACGCACCCGGGGTGGCCGTCACCGTCACCGACCCGGCCAGTCCGAGCATCAGCGTCCAGCCCGGGACCGAGCCGCCCGCGGACCTGATCAGCGGTGTCGTTCGCGAGGGCTCGGGCGATACGGCGGAGTTGAACGACACCGTCACGGTCCAGTACTGCGGCGTGGGATTGACGACCGGTCAGCCCTTCGATTCCTCCTGGGCCCGCGGGGCTCCGGCAACCTTCGGCCTCGTGGAGGGTGGCCTCATTCAGGGGTGGATCGACGGTGTGCCAGGGATGCGCGTCGGAGAGCAGCGGGTCCTCGTAGTCCCCGGTCCGCTCGCATACGGCGACTCGTCGCCGGGCGGCAGCATCCAGCCCAACGAGACACTCGTGTTCCTCGTCGAACTCGTGAACGTTGAGAAGGCCTGACATGGACAAGCCCATGGTCGATTTCATCGACGCTCCCGCGCCCGACGATCTCGTGATCACCGATCTGACGGTGGGATCCGGTGCGGAAGCGTCACCCGGTGATGTGGTCGATGTCCACTACGTCGGTGTGGAGTTCGACTCGGGGGAGGAGTTCGACTCGTCGTGGGATCGGGGGGAGAGCATCGCTTTCCCGCTGTCGGGTCTCATCCAGGGTTGGCAGGAAGGTATTCCTGGCATGCGCGAAGGGGGACGACGTCAACTCATCATCCCCCCGGCCAAGGCCTACGGCCCTGCGGGAGCCGGTCATCGACTCTCGGGTAAGACACTCGTCTTCATCATCGATCTGCTCGCAGTGAGGTAGTCGTGGGGAGCCGCCTCGAACGTACGGAGCGCCTCCTCAACCTGGTCTTCTGCCTCATGGCGGCCCAGCGCCCCGTCCCACGTAGCGCGATTCGGTCCAGTGTCGCCGGGTACGACCCGGACGGGTCCACCGAGGCCTTCGAGCGGATGTTCGAGCGGGACAAGGAAGAGCTGCGAGGGATGGGGATACCCATCGATACCGTCCTGGATGTCAATGGGGATGTCGCCGGGTACCGCATCGTTCCCGCCTCCTACCGCCTCATCGATGTCGATTTGACGGCCGAGGAGCGTTCCGCTGTCGCGCTCGCTGCACGCGTCTGGCAGGGCGCGACACTCTCCGAGGCCGCCTTGCAGGCAGCCTTGAAGCTGTCGGCATCCGCGGGCGATATCGACGAGCCCATAATCCGCCTACCCGAGTTCGCACGCATCACGGCGAACGACTCACGCCTCCTCCCACTAATCCGCTCCACTGCGGAAGGGCATCCGATAACGTTCGATTACCGAGGAATCGCGGACGATGTCCCCCACAAGCGGACGATCGACCCCTGGGCAGTGATCACCCGAAATGGGAATTGGTACGTGGTCGGCTTCGATCACGTGCGGGTAGCGCCACGTGCATTCCGCGTGTCACGAATCCGCGGACCGGTTCACTCGCTTCAGCAGGCATCGACCCATCCTCGTCCAGACAGTTTCGACCCGCGCAGCTTCGTAACCGTCAATCTCATCGAGCCTATTGAAGCGGTCATCACCATGGTTCCGGGAGGCGGAGCAGAGCTCCTGCGCAGGGCTACTGTGATCGTCGGGTCGGGGGATCGGCTCCACGTGTCCGTCACCATGGAGCGCGAGGACTTGGTCGGTCTTCTGGCTGCCTCTCGCACACACATCGAATCAGTCATTCCAGGTTGGCTCCTCGATGATGTGGACGATCGCATCTCGACAGTTGTCGCCTTACATAGCGGGGTTAGCCATGACTGAGTCACCCGCACGACGGATTAGTCGAATGTTGACCCTCGTCCCGTGGTTGGCCGCGCGGCCGGGCGTCACTCTTGACGAGACAGCTGAGCATTTCGGTATCACCCGAGACACCCTGGAGGCCGACCTCTGGCAGATCATCCTGTGCGGAGTCCCGGGCTACGGACCCGATCAGCTCGTCGACATCGACTTCTGGGATGACGGAGCGATCTACGTGCACGACGCTCAAACACTGACTGCGCCACTGAAACTGAGTCCGGAGGAGTCAACCGCGATACTTCTCGGGCTTCGCGTGCTGGCCCAGACACCCGGCATCGAAGGAGCTGACGCGGTCGTCAGTGCCGCCGCCAAACTCGAATTTGCGCTGGAAACAAATAGCGCGCTTGCCCATCTTGGGAGCGATCTGGAGTCCGAAGAAATTTCACGCGACCTAATGACCGCTATCAGGGAGAGGCGCCGATTCGATCTTACGTACGGGTCGGCTGACGGTCACATCACGAGTCGACGGTTTTGGCCACAAAGCGCTGTGACACTCGATGGAAAGCACTACGTAACCGGATGGTGTGAAACAGCCGAGTCAATCCGCACACTACGCGTTGATCGGATTGTTCGCGGCGCGTTGACAGACGAGATCAAAGGGGCTCCGGATATCTGGGATGCCGATTGGTGGGGCGAGCTCAACGCCCATCGGGCCACCGTACGCGTCGATGCTCGTCGATCATGGTCACTGGACGAGGCCCACGCGGTCGACATCATCGGTGAATCCGGGTCCACGATCGATGCCACGATCGGATTCGCCAACCTCGAGTGGGTAGTGGGCTGGGTGCTGCGTCACGCCGGGTCGGTCATCGTTGTGGACCCCCCCTGGGTTCGACAAGCGATCGTGAGCCATGCTT